>PDTB01000018.1 GCA_002748665.1 Dethiosulfovibrio peptidovorans
GCGTTCCTCTTCTATAAGGGGGGCGAGCAGGCTGCCCGTCTGAACGGTGGCGAGTGTACTGTTGAGGCGATTCGAGAGAAAGCGGAGGCCCTTCTGTAACTTGATGTTCTGTTACTGCAAGACGTACGATGCTTGTCGTACGACGACACGATGAGAGCCGATCTGCGTACTGGTTGCCTCTATCAGGGCTCCTGCTGTGAGTTTCGAGGACTTTCTCGTTTTCAGGCATATCGGGATGCTCGTGCTGTCGTAAGGTGATAATGTCGATAGACAACTCTGTTGTCGATGTTTTTGGTACGCCGTCCCATCCGTCGGGACGAGCGAAACAGTATAAGGGGGGAGTCGCTTTGAAACTTGAACTCCATAAGGTGCAGGTGCGTAAACTGACTTTCGGATCTGAGACCTCCGTTAAGGACGGAGTCCTCAGTATCAACAAACAGGAACTGATCGAACTTCTTTCCGAAGATGATCGTCTTGCCGGAGTTGATCTGGATCTGGCTCATCCCGGCGAAGAGGTCCGTATTCTGCCGGTGAAAGATGCCATTGAGCCCCGGTGTAAGCTGGACGATGGCAACGAGGTGTTCCCCGGATGGATCGGTGATGTCGATCCCGTCGGTGAGGGCAAGACTCTTGTCCTGGAGGGCGCTGTTGTCTTGACCACTGGTCGCTTGGTTGCCCCTCAGGAGGGGATTGTCGACATGACTGGTCCTGGGGCCGAGTACACGCCGTTTTCCAAGACCAACAACCTGGTGGTGGTCCTGACCCCTGCCGACGGCGTTGAGCTTCATTCCAGAGAGGCTGCATGTCGTCAGGCCGGCCTCAAGGCAGCCCACTATCTGGCGAGCTGCTGTAAGGCTGCTTCTGCCGATCACGTCGAAACGTACGACTTCCCGCCTCTTGCCGAGGCCATGAAAGCCCATCCTGGTCTTCCCAAGGTGGCATACGTCTACATGCTTCAGTCTCAGGGGCTGCTTCACGATACCTGGGTGTACGGTGTGGATGCCAAGAAGATCCTGCCGTCCCTCATCAGTCCGACTGAGACCATGGATGGAGCTATTATCTCGGGGAACTGTGTTTCAGCCTGTGATAAGAATAATACCTACGTTCATCAGAACAACCCCATAATCAAGCATCTCTATGCCCACCATGGCAAGGAGTTCAACTTTGTCGGCGTTATCATAACCAACGAGAACGTGACCTTGGCCGACAAGAAACGAAGCTCCTCCTACGCGATCAAGTTAGCCTCAATGCTGGGTGTTGACGCCGTCATCATCTCTGAAGAGGGCTTCGGCAACCCCGATGCAGACTTGGTGATGAATTGTTGGAAGGCTGAACGAGCTGGCATCAAGACCGTTCTGGTGACCGACGAGTACGCTGGACGAGACGGCGCCAGCCAGTCTCTGGCCGACTCTTGCCCCGAGGGCGACGCCTGTGTCACCGCCGGTAACGCTAACGAGCTGGTCCTGTTGCCTCCGATGAAGAAGATCATCGGCGAGTTGCCGACAGCCGACATCATCGCCGGCGGGTTCTTTGGAACTCTGAAGGACGACGGCAGCCTTGAGGTTGAAATTCAGGCCATCTTGGGCGCTACCAACGAGCTTGGCTTCAACACCATCGGCGCCTACACCGTTTAGGTCGTCAGGACCGAAGTAGAGGAGGAGCGTACATGAGCTATCGTGTTGTTCATTACATCAACCAGTTTTTTGCCGGTATCGGCGGCGAGGAGAAGGCTGATATCAAACCGGAAATACGGGAAGGCGTCGTTGGCCCCGGGATGGGGCTCAATGCGGCCTTTAATGGGGAAGCTGAGATCGTTGCTACCGTGATCTGCGGTGATAACTACTTTGCTGACAATATAGAGGACGCTTCAGCTTTCGTCGTTGAGGCGGTCAAAAAACATAAGGCCGATGCTTTTGTTGCCGGTCCCGGATTCAACGCCGGTCGGTATGGCACTGCCTGTGGTGCCGTCTGCACGGCAGTAGGCGAGGCCCTGGGGCTCCCCACGGTGACGGCTCTCTACCCCGAGAACCCTGGAGCTGAGATGTACAAGAAAGGCACCTACATCGTTGAGGCTGCTGACAGTGCCAGGGGTATGAGCAAGGCCGTTCCGGCCATGGCTGCTTTACTGCTCAAGCAGCTCAAGGGAGAGTCCATTGGAAGCCCTGAGGAAGAGGGCTACATCGAGAGAGGCGTTCGGATCAACTGTTTCTACGAAAAGATCGGTGCTGAGCGGGCTGTTGACATGCTCATCAAGAAGATCAAAGGTGAATCTTTCAAGACAGAGTACAAGATGCCCGTCTTCGACCGGGTTGATCCCCGGCCTGCTGTGAAGGACATGAGCAAAGCCAAGGTTGCCCTCGTCACCTCTGGTGGCATTGTTCCCTTTGGCAATCCAGATCACATCGCTGCGTCCAGCGCCCAGAATTTCGGTGAATACGACATCGACGGTGTTATGGACCTGAAGGAAGGTGAGTACCAGACGGCTCATGGTGGATACGATCAGACATACGCCAACCAGGATGCTGATCGGGTTCTCCCCGTTGATGTCTTGCGTGACCTGGAGAAAGAAGGCCGGATCGGCAAACTCCATAATCTCTTCTATGCCACTGTGGGCAACGGTACCGCTGTGGCTAACGCCAAAAAGTTCGGGCAGGAGATCGCTCAACGACTCAAGAGAGACGGTGTGGATGCCGTTATTCTGACGTCCACCTGAGGCACTTGTACGCGTTGCGGTGCAACGTTGGTAAAAGCTATTGAGGACGGTGCAGATGTGCCGGTGGTTCATATGGCCACCATCGTTCCTATCTCTCTGAGTGTCGGAGCCAATCGTATTATTCCTACGGTCGCCATTCCTTATCCCCTAGGCAATCCTGCAGAGACTCCCGATAAGGAGAAGGAACTTCGTCGCCGCTTGGTGGATAAGGCACTGAAGGCTCTGGAGACCGATGTCACTGAACAGACCGTCTTCAAGGACGAGGACTAAATTTTAAGGATCTTTGCTGCAGGATCTTAAAAAATCAAGGGACACCGAAAGGTGTCCCTTGATTTTTTAACCCATGGTCCTGTGGGTTTTGTCTGAGAAGAGAGAAAAGGCAAGCAATAAAGACTTTGGGCAAAGTCACTTCTGTAGTTTTGTTTGTGTACCCGTCTAGGGTATAATATACAGAAGCCTTGTTAAAAAAATCATATAGCTTGCTCTTGCGAGACCACATAAAGATGATGGTGGGGCAGCAAATATAGCCTAAAGGTTTTTATGTATTTTTAATAAGGATTGGAGGTATTCGTAATGGATCAGCTACTACAGATAATTCAGGATATTAACAGCATTCTCTGGGGAAAACTTCTTGTTGTCCTGCTTTGTGGTACCGGTCTGTACTACACGTTTCGCCTTCGTTTTGTTCAGGTTCGTAAATTCGGTGCTGTCATCCGCCAGACTTTTGGTGGTTTGACCCTGAAGGGCGAGGCTGCTGGTAAAGAGGGTATGAGTTCTTTCCAGTCTCTGGCGACAGCCATTGCTGCTCAGGTGGGAACGGGGAACTTGGCGGGGGCTGCTACGGCTATCGCTTCTGGAGGACCTGGAGCCATTTTCTGGATGTGGTTGGCGGCCTTTTTCGGCATGGGGACGATCTTCGCCGAGGCCGTGCTTGCTCAGACATACAAGGTTCGTGACGAACACGGTCAGGTGACCGGTGGTCCGGCGTACTACATCCGAGACGGATTTGGAAGCAAGATCTTAGCCGGTTTCTTTGCGGTGACCATCATCCTGGCCCTGGGTTTTATCGGCAACATGGTTCAGTCCAACTCCATCGCCGACGCTTTTAAAACTGCCTTTAATATCCCCACGCTATACGTCGGTATCGGACTGGCGATCCTTGCCGGCATGATTTTCTTCGGCGGGATCCGCAGGATCGCTTCCTTTACCGAGAAGGTCGTTCCACTTATGGCGCTTATGTATCTCCTGGGAGGACTGTACATCCTGATCACCCAGGCGTCTCACCTCATACCGGCCATCAAGATGATTTTCGTAGGGGCCTTTGATCCCAGGGCGGCCACTGGAGGGCTTATCGGGGTCGGCGTGAAAGAGGCTGTTCGCTACGGTGTTTCCAGAGGTCTGTTCTCAAACGAGGCTGGTATGGGTTCCACGCCCCACGCCCACGCTGTGGCCAAGGTCAAGCATCCTGCCCAACAGGGGCTCGTTGCCATCATGGGTGTGTTTATCGACACCTTTATCGTCCTCAACATGACGGCTCTGGTCATCTTCGCAACGGGGGCCATTGATGGGCAGACGACGGGTATCGCTCTGACGCAAAA
Organism: Dethiosulfovibrio peptidovorans; assembly: GCA_002748665.1. Taxonomy (NCBI): domain Bacteria; kingdom Thermotogati; phylum Synergistota; class Synergistia; order Synergistales; family Dethiosulfovibrionaceae; genus Dethiosulfovibrio; species Dethiosulfovibrio peptidovorans. Next base: position 4,312 of record PDTB01000018.1, read on the forward strand.
GGCTTTTGTGACCGGATTGGGCTCTTTCGGTAATCCGTTTATCGCCATCTGCCTTCTGTTCTTTGCCTTCTCGACGATCATCGGGTGGTATTTCTTCGGTGAGGCCAACATCAAGTATCTCTTTGGGCTTAAGGGCCTATTCCCCTATCGACTTCTGGTCATGGGCTTCATCGTTCTAGGTGCCACTCAGAAGGTCGGTCTGGTCTGGGAATTGGCCGATATGTTCAACGGCCTCATGGTTCTTCCGAACCTCATTGCTCTTATAGGTTTGGCCAAGGTTGTGAGCAAGGCTTTGGACGAGTATGAGGCTGACGGAACTCTCAAGGCAAAATAAAAGGCAAGCGTGCCGTTACGTTGGTTTGATTGGTTTGAACGGAAGGTTCGCGAAGTTCGGCTACTTCCGTCCAAGCTTTTTGTAAAGCACTGATGTTGATGGGAACCCCAGGGGGTTCGCAGGATGTGCCGTCCATGATGGCCAAAGATTACGGAGGTGAGGTTATGCACACACCCATGTACGAGGAGCATGTGGCACTCGGTGGTACCATCGTTGATTTCGGCGGATGGGATCTTCCGGTCCAATACCCCGCCGGTATCAAGGAGGAACATCAGACGGTCCGGACCAAGGCGGGATTATTTGATGTCTCTCATATGGGGGAGTTCTGGGTGACTGGTCCTGATGCTCTGAAATTTGTCCAGAATCTGGTGACCAACGATGTGTCGACCATGGTGGATGGGCAGGTTCAGTACAATCTGATGTGCTACCCTGATGGTGGGGTCGTGGACGACCTTTTGGTATATCGTGCATCCGAGGACCGTATTCTCCTGGTCGTCAACGCCTCCAACGTGGACAAAGATTTCGCCTGGGTTAAGGATCATGTCGTTGGTGATGTGCAGCTTGAGAATGCTTCTATGAAGACTGCGGAGGTCGCTTTCCAGGGCCCCTTGGCCGAGACTATTTTGCAGAGACTCACCGATACCGATCTCTCCTCGATCCCTTTTTTCTTTTTCAAGGAAAACGTCACTGTCGCTGGAGTTCCTGCTTTGGTTTCTCGAACCGGCTACACCGGTGAGGACGGTTTTGAGGTCTATGTGGACTGGGATAAGGGCCCCGTGGTCTGGCGTGCTATCCTGGAGGCGGGGAAGGACGATGGCGTTTTACCCATTGGACTTGGCGCCAGGGATAGCCTCCGCTTCGAAGCAGGCTTGCCCCTGTACGGACACGAGATTGACAAGGATATTACTCCTCTTGAGGCTGGGTTGGGCTTCTTCGTCAAGCTTGATGTCGACGACTTTATCGGGGCGGAGCCCCTGCGGGCTATGAAGGCCCAAGGCTTGCCCCGTGTGACCCTGGCCCTTAAGATGGTGGATAAGGGGGTTCCTCGTCATGGGTACTCCGTGTTCTCCAATGGTGAGGAAGTTGGTCGGGTGACTACTGGTGGCTATTCGCCGACCTTGGAGGAAAATATCGCCACGGTCTTGATTAAGCAAGGAGTTGCCCAGGTTGGTGGTCACCTCGATATTATGGTTCGAGGCAAGGCTAAAAAAGCCGTAGTCGTTAAAAAGCCTTACTATAAGAAAAACTACAAAAAATAAGAGGAGGACGTTGCTATGGCTGAGATCAAGGACGGGCTGAGATACACCAAGGAGCACGAGTGGATTAAGGTCGAGGGAGGTAAGGGACGGGTTGGAATCTCGGATTACGCCCAGCATGCGATGGGCGATATCGTTTTTGTCGAGCTTCCCGAAGTGGGACAGGATGTCTCTGCTGGCGGTGACCTTTGCGTTGTCGAGTCGGTCAAGGGTGCCAACGACGTATACTCTCCGGCTTCCGGTAAAGTCGTTGAGATCAACGAAGCCCTGGATGATTCTCCCGAGGCCATCAACGAGGACCCCTATGGGAGCTGGATTGCCGTGGTTGAGCTTTCAAATGCCTCCGAGGTCGATGCTCTCATGGACCCCGCTGCGTACAAGGCTTTCTGCGATAGCCAGGACTAAAAAAGCTGTGACCATCTACCAAAGGCCCCTATGTCAGGGGCCTTTGGTGTACCGACGAGGAAATGTTTATTCCCATCGTCTGAACATATGAACATAATTCAGGAGGTTATCTGAATGAGGTATATACCCAACACCGACGAGCAGCGGGCAGAGATGCTGAAGATCATTGGTGTCTCTTCGGTAGACGATCTGTTTGCCGATCTTCCGGCTAGCGCGAGGTTTGACAGAGATCTGAATCTCCCTGAGCCTCTCTCCGAGATGGAGCTGATGGCCCATCTTCATAAGCTAGCCGGGCGCAACGTGGATGCCTGTACAGCCCCGTGTTTTCTCGGGGCTGGCGTGTACGATCACTTTATCCCATTGGCGGTGGATCACCTGATCTCTCGGGAGGAGTTCACCACCAGCTACACGCCGTATCAGCCTGAGATCAGTCAGGGGACGCTTCAGGCTATTTTCGAATTTCAGACCATGGTGGCCGAGCTGACTGGCATGGATGTTGCCAATGCCTCCATGTACGATGGTGCCTCTGCCATAGCTGAGGCCGCTTTCATGGCCAGTGTCTCCACCAAGAGGCAGACCATCTTGGTGGCTCGTTCAGTCCATCCTCACTGCAGGGCGGTTCTTAAAACATACGCGAGCCTTCGGGGGTTGTCCATAAAGGAAATTGGCTATGGCGATGGAACTCTGGATATGGATGACTTGAAGTCCAACCTGGGAGACGGTGTCGCTGCAGTTGTGGTGCAGTCCCCCAACTTTTTTGGGTCTCTTGAAGACTTGAAGGCCATCGGCGAGGCTGCTCACGAGGCCAAGGCTCTCTTTGTTGTCTCCACCGATCTGCTGGCCTTATCAATCCTGGAAGCCCCCGGGCGTTTGGGAGCCGATGTCGTTGTAGGCGATGGGCAAAGCATGGGCTCCAGCATGAACTTTGGTGGCCCTCATTTTGGCTTTTTCGCAGCCACCCAGAAACTGGTTCGGAAAATTCCCGGCAGGATCGTGGGACAGACCGTTGATCGTCAGGGTAAGCGCTGTTATGTGTTGACCCTCCAGGCTCGGGAACAACATATTAGAAGAGAGAAAGCCTCATCCAACATCTGCACTAACCACAGCCTGAACGCTTTGGCTGCGACTATCCACATGTCTCTCATGGGACGAGAAGGACTTAAAGAGGCGGCTACCCAGAGCTTGCTCAAGGCCGCTTACACTCGGGATCAGCTGACTGTAGGTGGAGCTTTTGAACCCCGGTTCTCGGGGCCTTTCTTCAGGGAGTTTGCCGTCACCGCAAAGAAGGAGTCCCCGGAGACGATCAACAATCGGCTTTTAGAGAATGGAATTCTGGGGGGGTATGACCTCTCGAAGGATTATCCTGAGCTCGAATCGACGTGGTTGGTTGCCGTTACCGAGAAACGGACCCGATCGGAGATCGACCGTTTTGCGTCTATAGCGAGGGGGAAGTAGTATGTTAAATAAAGTTGACCTCATGTTTGAAAAAAGTCAACCAGGTCGGAGAGGTGTTGCCTTACCTGCTTGTGACGTACCTGGCGATCCTGAAAAACTCTTGCCTCAGGGCTATGGCCGTACTCAAGATGCCATGATTCCTGAGATGACCGAGGTCGATGTGGTCCGTCATTTCACCAACCTGTCTCAGCTCAACTTCGGTGTGGATGAGGGCTTCTATCCTCTGGGTTCCTGTACCATGAAGTATAACCCCAAGATCAACGAAAACGCCGCTCGACTGTGTGGTTTTTCCAACGTTCATCCTTTCCAGCCCGAGGCTACCTGTCAAGGAGCTCTGAAGCTTATGTACGATCTGTCGGTCATGTTGACCGAGATCACCGGTATGGTGGGGATGACTCTTCAGCCCTCAGCTGGAGCTCATGGTGAGCTTACGGGTATATTCCTCATCAAGGCCTACCACAGGAAAAACGGCGATGAGGGGACTAGAACTAAGATGATCGTTCCCGATTCGGCTCACGGGACCAATCCTGCCACGGCGTCGATGGCGGGATACGATGTGGTTGAGGTGGCCTCTAACGACCGAGGGAATGTCGATCTGGAGGCCCTTCGTGCTGTTGTTGGCCCTGATACGGCTGGGCTCATGCTCACGAACCCGAACACCCTGGGGCTTTTTGAGAAGGATATCCTGGAGATCGCCGGGATCGTTCACGACGCCGGTGGCCTTCTGTATTACGACGGTGCCAATGCCAACGCTATTTTGGGACAAATCCGTCCGGGGGACATGGGGTTTGACGTGCTCCACCTGAACCTCCACAAGACCTTCAGTACACCTCACGGTGGTGGTGGCCCCGGCTCGGGGCCTGTGGGTGTCAGCGAGAAGCTTCTGCCTTTCCTTCCGACCCCGTTGATCGTGGAAAGGGACGGAAGCTATACGTTAGACGATGACCGCCCTGACAGTATTGGCAAGGTGCGCTCTTTCTTCGGGAACTTTGGAGTCCTCGTTCGGGCGTACGCCTACATCCGAACCATGGGCCCCAAAGGCTTGAGAGCCGTATCCGAGAACGCTGTGCTCAACGCCAATTACCTGATGAAACGGCTTAGCGAGCGTTTCGATATACCTTTATCCAATGTCATATGCAAGCACGAGTTCGTTATCTCCGGCGAGAAGCAGCATAAAGCCCATGGCGTTTCGACCCTGGATATGGCCAAGAGGCTCATGGACCATGGCTTCCATCCCCCGACGGTCTACTTCCCTCTTATCGTCCACGAAGCCATGATGGTGGAACCCACCGAGACCGAGGGTAAGGAGATGCTGGATCGGTTTGTGAGCGCCATGTTCGAGATCGCCGACGAGGCCGAAAAAACTCCTGAGATCTTCCACGATGCGCCGTATACGACCATCGTCTCCAGACTGGACGAGACCCAGGCTGCCAGGCACCCCGTCCTGCGGTGGACTCCTGAGAAGTAGGGCTGATGATCTATGATCTGATGGTTCTGGGCGGCGGGCCCGGTGGCTGCAGAGCCGCCGAGCTCGCCGCCAGAGCCGGTATGAAAACGGTTCTGGTCGAAAAAGATTGCCTAGGAGGTACCTGCCTCAATCGTGGGTGCATTCCCACCAAAGCCTATTACGCTGACGCTGTCTCAAAACTCGGGCCGGTCGAGGCGATGTGGGCTAAGAAAGAAGCGGTGGTGAAAAAGCTCAAAAAAGGCATCGAGACATTGATGGATCGAGAAGGCGTCACCGTTCTTCAAGGTGAGGCGTCCATCGCAGATGTTCGAGGTGACGAAAAACGTCTTCTCGTGACGACCGACGGTCGGGAGGAAATCGTCGGTGCTCGTCGATTGCTTATCGCCACGGGGGCTGTATCTCGTCTATTGGATTTTCCCGGAGCTGACTTGGACGGCATCATCGGTGGCGACTGGGCCGTGACCGATCAGGGGCTCTGGGACTCATCCATGTCTGACAAGGTCACCTCGGTGGCCGTTATGGGGGCAGGTGTTATCGCTGTCGAGTTTGCCGGGATCCTCAAAGACCTTGGCAAGGACGTCACCATGCTCAAGCACTCGGACCAGATCCTTCGTCGGTGCGACGAGGACGTCAAGAAAAAAGTCAAACAGATTGTCAAGAAGAAAAAAATAGCTACGGTAGACTACATGTGCATTCAGGAGGTCGTTCGCGAGGACGGGCGTCTCTGTGTTCGGGGCACGGCTCAGGATCAGGAGATCTCCCTGGTGTGCGATCGTCTCATCCTCGCGGCCAGTATGGTCCCGGTTCTCTCGGGCTACGGCCTTGAGGACAGCGGTATTGCCTTCACCGATAAAGGTATCACCGTGGACAAGCACATGAGAACTTCTGTCGAAGGGGTCTACGCTGTTGGGGACTGTACCGGAGGTATGATGCTTGCCCATCTGGCAGAATACCAGGCTCTCTCCGCTGTCGAGGATATGCTTGGTCGAGACATGGTTGTGGAGCCTGATAATGTTCCCTCCTGTATTTTCTTTGACCCCGAGATCGCTTACGTGGGACGTACCGAACAGGAGGCCCGGGACGAGGGGATTGATATCGCTGTTGGTCGGGTGTTCTTCGCCGCCAACGGGATGGCCTTGGCTATGGGGCATTCCGATGGCTTCGTGAAGGTCATTTCCGAGAGAGTATCGGGAAAGATCCTCGGTGTCCATATCATCGGGCCCGAGGCCTCTGCCCTCATTTCTGAGGCAGCCTTGGCTGTGAACCGTGGCCTCACGGTGCGAGAGGTGGCCTACACGGTGCATCCTCATCCCACCTTGAGCGAGTGTTTCAAGGACGCCCTCTTCCGAATCCTTGACGAAAAATAATTCATGCATATAGGCAGGATGGCCGAAAAGAAAAAAGAACGAACCTGAGGAGGTGATGCCTATGGATATGAGTATGATTGGGGGTATCTCAGCCATGAAACACGCCGAGACGATGACCAAGGTCGGTCTGGCAGTCCAGAAAAAAACCATGGATCTGATGGAGATGCAGGGCCAGATGCTCCAGGAGATGATGGCCTCCATGGGGGTCGGTCAGAATCTGGATGTTCAGGCCTGACGACCAAGTCCCTGAGACGTAAGGAGAGCGGTGGATCGGTTTGTGATCGGATCCACCGCTCTCTCGTCACATGAAGAAAGGCCGAAGAGTTTGTCCTCGGTCTTTGTTTTTTGAGTTGGCAGTCCCTAGGGGATTCGAACCCCTGTTACCGGGCTGAGAACCCGGCGTCCTAGGCCACTAGACGAAGGGACCTTCTTGGAATAAAAGGCATTGTATCCGAAGAGAACCCCTTTGACAAGGGGGATTTTTCTTGAAATCAGCCGTGAAATTTGTCTCAGAGAAGGAACTTTCTCCTTCGTATCGAGAATAAATTTTCTTCTTCAAGAAAAAAGAGAGCTCTTCCATGATCAAAAAAGCTCTGGAGACTTGACCAGTGCTGGATGAGCTGATAAAACTGTTTCAGGCGTGTGGTGAATTCCACGCAGCATTTTTATCCAATCTTTTGAGGAGGTAGTCTGTCGTGACCAAGACCGAACTTATCGAAGCAGTGGCCAAATCCGCAGAGCTGAGCAAAAAGGCAGCGGGTGAGGCGGTATCGGCCGTCGTAGAGGCTGTCGAGGAAGCCTTGGTTAGGGGGGAAAAAGTTCAGCTTGTGGGATTCGGTACCTTCGAGGTCCGGGAAAGGGCCGCGAGGACTGGCCGAAATCCTCAGAATCCTGATAAGACCATCCAGATTCCCGCGAAGAAAGTCCCGGTTTTTCGTCCTGGGAAGGCTTTGAAGGATCGGGTAAACTGACGGTATTGAGATTCGTATGAAGACTCAAAGAGGGAAGGCAAAAGGACGAGGAGTCCGTGCCTTCCCTCTCGTTTATTGTATGGCTCGCCGAAGGGCGAGCCATTGATCGCTTGTGAGATCCTCTGCTCGAGCGGAGGGGGAGATCCCTGCCTGTTCAAAAGCGCTCAGGAGTTCGTTTTTCTCGTACCCCAAGACCGTCAGGTTATTGGTCAGTTTTTTCCGTCTCTGGGCAAATCCTCCGCGAAGGATACGTCTCCAGATTGAGTCCTGGGCCAGCTCTCTCTGATCATCAATCCAAATCTCCACCAAAGCCGAGTGGACCCTGGGGATCGGGCGAAAGGAACCAGGAGAGACCTTCATGTATACCTTAGCTTGTCCCATGGCTTCGATTGCGATGCCCAGAGGATATCGGTCCTTGGTTCCCTCATGGGCCACGAGACGATCGGCAGCCTCCTTTTGTACCATGAGAATGAGGTACTGCAATCCGAGAGGGGCCAGTTTCTCCAGGAGTGCCCATAAAAGAGGTGTGGTGACGTGGTAGGGGATATTCGCCACTACCTTGTTGGGACATGGGGTCAAGGTCTCGTATGGGAAGGTGACTCCGTCACCCCAGTGGAGGGAGAAACGAGGCCCCTCACAGTCCCGGAGGTACGACTCTAGCCGGCGATCGATCTCAACCGAGTGGAGATGGGAACACGGAGACTCCAGTATCGCTCGACTCAGAACGCCCTGACCGGGGCCGATCTCCAGCACCACGTCGTTGGAATTCAAGTTTGCCCGAACGATGATTTGCCGGACGATCTCCCGGTTGATCAGGAAGTTCTGCCCCAGATTGGTGTTCGGTGTAAACGTACGTTGATGTATAGTGCTTCACCTGCCTATGGACAAAAAAACGGGAAGCCAAAAGGCTTCCCGTTGAACACTCTGGTCGGGACGAGAGGATTTGAACCTCCGACCACCTGAACCCCATTCAGGTACGCTAGCCAGGCTGCGCTACGTCCCGTCCGTAACAAGGAGCATTATACATGAGGCTATGTTGGTGGTCAACACCCCAAAACATGAGCGCAATCAGGGATTTTATACAGCTCAGACCTTGTACCCATCAGAGAGTTTCTTGTACGTCTCGTATCGCTGTTTGGCTGAGATCTCTGCTGCTTCGAAGAGCTCCTCAGCCTCCTTCGGGAAGGTTTTCATCAGGGACGAGTAGCGGACCTCGCTGAGGATGAACTCCCGGAAGGAGCTTTTGGGTGCCTTTGAGTCAAGTTTAAAGGGGTTCTTCCCTTCCTCGACAGTCGGATTGTACCGGAACAGGTGCCAGTATCCGGACTCCACGGCCCTCTTTTCCTGATTCTGGCTTCGCCCCATGCCCTCCTTTAAACCGTGGTTGATGCAGGGGGCGTAGGCGATAATCAGGGACGGTCCATTATAGGCCTCTGCCTCGGTAACGGCTTTCATGAGCTGGTTCTTATCGGCTCCCATGGCAACCTGGGCTACGTAAACGTAGCCGTACGTCATAGCCATCCGGCCCAGATCTTTCTTTGCGACTTTTTTCCCAGAGGCTGCGAACTTGGCTACCGCTGCTATGGGGGTGGATTTGGATGACTGACCGCCGGTGTTGGAATAGACCTCCGTGTCGAAGACCATGACGTTGATGTTCTCGCCGGAGGCCAACACGTGGTCCAGACCGCCGTAGCCGATGTCGTAGGCCCAACCATCTCCGCCGAAGATCCACACTGATTTTTTAACCAGGTAGTCCTCTCTCTCGGCAATCTCGTTCAACAGGGAGTTGGCCTGATCTGATCCGAGGTCCCTGTCAAGGATGCTTTGAACTCCCTTGGCTGCTGCTTTGGAGGCCTGGCCGTCCTCGTGATTGTCCAGCCATAAGGTGAGCACTTCTTTTACGTCGTCGTCTATATCCATCTCAACCAGGTTTCGGACGGTATTCTCCAGTCCCTTGACGGTGTTCTTCACCGAGAGGGCCATGCCGTAACCGTACTCGGCGTTGTCCTCAAAGAGGGAGTTGGCCCATGCAGGTCCTTGTCCCTTGGTGTTGGTAGAATAGGGCATGCTGGGGGCCGAACCACCCCAGATGGAGGAGCACCCCGTAGCGTTGGCGATGATCATTCTGTCGCCATAGAGCTGAGTGATAAGCTTGGCGTAGGGTGTCTCGCCGCAGCCGGCACAGGCTCCCGAGAACTCCAGGAACGGTTGGGCAAACTGACTTCCCTTGACGGTGTTCACGTTGACCAGGTCTGACTTGTCCGTGGCCGTGACGCCGAACTCCCAGTTTTCGGCCTGAGGATCGATCTGAGTATCCAGAGGCTTCATCTCCAGGGCCTTGACTGGGCAGATATCGGCACAGTTGCCACACCCGAGGCAGTCCAGAGGGCTGACCTGCATGCGAAATGCCAGTCCCGCCAACTCCTTGCCTTTGGCGTCCATGGTCGCAAAGGTCTCGGGGGCCTCGCTTCTCTCGGCTTCGTCCAGAAGTACCGGCCTGATTGAGGCGTGGGGGCAGACCATGGCGCACTGGTTGCACTGGATGCACTTGTCCATGATCCACTCTGGTACGCTCACCGCCACTCCTCGTTTTTCGTAAGCCGACGTACCGCTGGGGAAATGCCCATCCTCTCGTCCCAGAAAGGCGCTGACCGGAAGGTCCTCGCCCTTTTGGGCGTTGATGGGGCGACAGACATCTTGGATGAACTGAGGAACGTTTTCCCTGCATTTAGGAGAGGCATCGCAGGAGATCAGCAGGGGAGATTCGAGATCGGCCCAGGCCTCGGGGACGTCGATCTTGATCAGGCCTCCGGCTCCCCTGTCCACAGCCTTGTCGTTCATGGCCACGATTTTTTCGCCCTTTTTTCCGTAGGTCTTTTCGTTTGCCTCTTTCATGAACCGGACGGCGTCCTCAAATGGGATGACCTTGGCTAGCTTGAAGAAGGCCGACATCATGATCATGTTGGTTCGGTTGCCCAAGCCGATCTCGACTCCCAGGTCCACGCCGTTGATGACGTAGAAGTCTATCTTTTTTCTGGCCAGGTATTTTTTGAGATCCACCGGGAGTTTTTCCTCCAGGGTAGCCATATCGGTCCACTGGGTGTTGAGCAAGAACGTGCCATTTTCCTTGAGTCCTGCTGTGACGTCGTAGAGATAGACGTACTCCTGCTTGTGACAGGCGATGAAGTCCGCCTCCTTGATGAGGTACGTTGACTTGATGGGAGTCTTGCCGAAACGAAGATGGGAGACCGTTACTCCACCCGACTTCTTCGAGTCGTAGGAGAAGTACCCCTGAGCGTACATATCCGTATTGTCTCCGATGATCTTGATGGCGTTCTTGTTGGCACCCACCGTCCCGTCGGATCCCAAGCCCCAGAACTTGCATCGGATGGTCCCCTCTGGAGCGGCGTCGATCTCTTCTTTGAGCTCCAGGGAGAGCCTGGTCACGTCGTCCACGATGCCGATGGTGAAGTTGTTTTTGGGCTCGTAGAGCTTGAGGTTGTCGAAAACCGTTTTGATCCAGCTTGGAGTGGTGTCGTTGGAGCCCAAACCGTACCGACCGCCGACGATGATGGGACGCTCTGCACGGTTGTTGAACAGGGCGCAGACGTCCTCATAAAGAGGTTCTCCCAGAGCTCCGGGCTCCTTGGTGCGGTCCAGCACGGCCAAGCGCTGCACAGTAGCTGGGAGGACATTGAAGAAATGCCGAGCTGAGAAGGGGCGATAGAGATGGACCTTCAGGACGCCCACTTTTTCGCCCTTGGCCATGAGATAATCCACCGTTTCCTCGCTGGCCTCCGTGGCTGAGCCCATGACGACGACGACCCGGTCAGCTTCGGGATGGCCGTAGTAGACGAAAGGAGCGTAGTTCCGACCGGTGAGCTTGGAGATCTCCTCCATATATTCCTCAACGATGTCTGGAATATCCAGGTAGAAGCTGTTGCCTGCCTCCTTGGCCTGGAAGTAGATATCGGGGTTCTGGGCTGTCCCCTTGTGGTAGGGGTGTTCGGGGTTCAGAGCCCGTTCCTTGAAGTTTCGAACGGCCTCCCAGTCCACCAACTGAGCCAGATCGTCGTAGTCCAGGACCTCGATTTTCTGGATCTCGTGAGAGGTTCTGAATCCGTCGAAGAAATTGAGAAAGGGAATGCTAGACCGAATGGCTGACAGGTGTGCTACCGCCGTCAGGTCCATGGTCTCCTGAACACTTCCCGATGCCAGCATGGCAAAGCCTGTGGCACGGCAGGCCGTCACGTCACTGTGATCGCCGAAAATAGACAGGGCGTGTCCCGCAACCGCTCTGGCGCTGACGTCGAAAACGCCGGGCAGGAGCTCTCCTGCGATCTTGTACATGTTGGGCAGCATGAGCAGAAGCCCCTGTGATGCCGTAAAGGTGCTTGTCAGAGATCCTGCGGACAGAGAACCGTGAACCGCTCCGGCAGCCCCCCCCTCGGACTGCATCTCGGCCAGCTCGACGACCTTGCCAAAGATATTTTTGCGACCGTGAGCCGCCCACTCATCCACGTACTCCGCCATAGGAGACGACGGCGTAATCGGATAGATAGCCGCTACCTCGGTGAATGCGTAGGATACATGGGCAGCCGCCATATTCCCGTCCATTGTTTTCCATTGTTTAGCCATAAAAATAACCCCCTCTTGAGGTACTGATAAAAACATGAGACTCTATGTATACCCCATACAGCACATAATAACATCTGAGATCATAAAAGCAAAGAGTTCTGTGAGATCATTAACCATAAAAAGTGCGTCTGGTTAATGACCTCACACAGAGTACGAAGAGAGGCTACTTGCGTAGGTAATCACCGAATGAGGTATAATGCGATCTGTTTCGGACGATAAGGATAGTGTTGTATTCGTTTCCTTTTTTTGTGGAGGGTGTTATGCTGAGACGAGAGGATGTCCTTTTGAACCCGGCGATTTCCGGAGCTCCTGTGGGCGAACCCGATGGTCGGCGTCGGATTGCTGAGATAGGATTTGGCAACGGGGAATTCCTGGTTCACTTGGCCCAGATGGAGCCACGATCAATTTTTTATGGGCTGGAGATATCCATGACCTGCGTGGAGAAGTCTCTGAAGCGAGTGATTCGAGAGGAACTTGACAACGTCCGGCTCCTCTTCGGGGATGCTCGTTTCCTTCTTAGAGAGAGTTTTGCCGATGATTGGCTCGATCGGGTATATATGAGTTTTCCCTGTCCGTGGCCCAAGGAACGTCACGCCAGACGCCGGGTGACAGCACCGGGCTTTGCCGATACGGTCGCTTCGGTGCTCAGGATGGGGTGCCGTTTTGAACTGGCCACCGACGAGGCATGGTACGCCAGGGAGGTGGCTCAGGTATTGGGAGATCACGTGGCCCTGAACCTCTCCTCCTTTGACGTGAACCGTAGGCGTCCGGTGACTACCAAGTACGAGAGAAAATGGTTGGCCGAGGGCAAGGATATTTTTATCCTGGAGTTCGAGAAATGCTCGACGTGCAGCGTCGAACGGATCGTATCAGGAAGGAGCGACGAGATGCACGTAACGGTGGACAGAGAGAATTTAGATTTGACGGCTCTGGCTGCTCGTGAGCTTGGAATCTCAGGCGGAGAGGGGGGCGTTCGCTGGGCGTTTGGAAACGTCTACAGCGATGGTGAGAGGACATGGTTGGTCCGGGCCGTCACGTCCGACGACGGCTATCAGCAGCAGATGTACCTCCGAGTGCTTCTAAGGGAGCAAGGGGCTTTGGTCAAGGTCGATGGCGTGTGTGTTCCCTACCTCACGCCAGCTGTCCGGCAGGCGGTTCATGACCTGGCCGGTCGTCTCGTCAAGGGATGAGGGGCATTCGTCCCACCACGGGATTAGTCCTTCAGGCTCTGTTTAATATTCTGGGGGATATGCAGGGGCGCTCTTTCCTTGATCTGTTCGCCGGTACGGGGCGTGTCGCTTTTGAGGCATGCCGTCTGGGGGCATCTCCGGTGATCTCAGTGGAACTCCTTCGTGGTCGGTCCAAAGCCATCTGGGCCGCCAAACGATTCGACGGCCACACCCATCTGTCCATGGATGTCCGCAAGGGGCTCTCTTGGGTGGCCCGGCGGCAAATGGCCTTTGATGTGATATTCGCTGACCCTCCTTACGGCGATGGCTGGGGACGTCGGTTGCCCGAGGTTATCCTGGCTCGGAGGTCTGTCCTCGTTCCCGAGGGGACTGTCGTGATCGAGCATAGCGTGGACGAGCCTCTCATGGCTTCAGCGCCGTGGCGAGTTCTTCAGGAACGTGTTTATGGCCGAAGCGCCCTGGCCTTTCTGGCTCTTGAGGATAGATCTGTCACCGAGGAGGGAACGATGTGAAAAAATCCATCAAGGCGGTATACCCAGGCTCCTTCGACCCCATAACCAACGGCCATATCTACATTGCCGAGCGGGCTGCCGGCCTGTTCGACGAACTGACCGTCTCGGTGCTCCTGAATCCTCAGAAACAGGCGACCTTCAGTGTTGACGAACGAAAAACCATGGCAGCTGAGGCTCTGTCCCATCTTCCCAACGTCTCTATCGACTCGTTCTCGGGGCTCTTAGTGGACTTTCTCCGTCAGGAACGAAGCCGGATTATAATACGAGGGCTTCGGGCGCTCTCCGATTTTGAGTACGAGTTTCAACTGGCCCAGATGAACCGTCAGCTTGCCCCAGAGATAGAGACCCTCTTCATCGTTACCGACGCACAGTACTCCTATCTCTCCAGTCACGCTGTCAAGGAGATATTCAGCTTTGGAGGGGCGGTCCAGGACATGGTTCCTCCCGGGGCCTATCGTCGTCTGCGGGAACGATTTCCCCGGTATCCTTCTTGAGGGGGTATATCATGAGAGGGGGCCTTCGGCGATCCCGTCCGATCTCCCCTCCGGAGATCAAAAGCTCCCAAAGATCACAGGCCCGTTGCTCCAAATTCCACATGGCCTGGCCATAGGGGTTTCCCCGGAGATCTCGCCCGCGGGTCACCACGGGGAGTCTTGCTGATTTCCCCATCTCGTCCAGGAGCTTTCGGCCTCGTCCAGTAGCCCCCAGAGGCTTGATGTAGGCTGGTCCAAGGCGTTGGATGTTACGGTTTGTGTCGTGTTGTATACCAAGAAAAAAATGGATCATGTTTCGTTGAAGGCGCCCTCGTGGGTATCGTCCAGTGACACAACGATTCATAAAGTCGTTCCAGCTTGATGACATGACAGCTTCCCTGAGGAATCGGTGCTCAATGCCCTCGCCGAACTCAGCGTATGTCCTGAGCTCCTGAGGGTTTGACCTCATAAGGAGAACTCGGAGAGCCTCCCAGAGTCTTTTAAAATCCAGACAACAGCGACCTCGACCGAGCTCTCGATCTACGATCGCGGCAGGTCCTTTCGGAAGGGCAGGTCGCCAGTTGTCGTTCTTCCGAAGCGCTTCCCGGATCGCTGTGGCACTGGGAAACGTCTCGCCCAGGGTTGTCTGATGATAGCTACATCCACTTCTGAGGATTGGGGAAGGTGTCATAGTGTATCCCCTGCTGGCGATCCGGGACATATAGGCTACGGCGAGGCTGTTGTTCGGTCTTGAGAGGACATCCCCCGCTCCGGGTATGACAGACTCGGCGGCCTGAGCCCTGGCATTTACGTAGGAAAACCCTCTGTCCAAAAGAGCTCGGAGACGATCCTTGAAAGGCTGAGGTTCCTCCACTACAATAGCTATGATGTTCTCTAGGTTGGCCGGAAACGTTTCCATTCCGAAGGACAGGTGTCCAACCACTCCGGTGCTCTCCAGAATATCCACAGCCCCGGCGGCGAAGACCCCGGCGTTGTGGCAGGAGAAGACGCTGGGGAGCTCCAGAACCAAATCTGCTCCAGAGAGAAGGGCCATCTCGGTTCGGCTTCCCTTGTCAAGACATGCTGGTTCGCCTCGCTGGACGAAACACGACGACAGGGCCACTATCACAGGAGCTCCTGATTCGGTCGCTTTTTTCAGATGGTAGAGGTGCCCCCGATGAAACGGGTTGTATTCGGCGACGATTCCGATCGCCTTTCTCATCATATGAACCCCCTTGTGTATCTCGCATCGGGGACAACATACGCCATAGGCGTCACAACGGTCAAGGAGGCTACAGGCGACATGAAGGTTTTGGTCATCAACTGCGGCAGTTCCTCCCTCAAGTATCAGCTTTTCGACATGGAGACCGAATCCCCTTTAGCTAAGGGATTGGTCGAGCGAATCGGCATCGATGGATCGCGGATCAAACACACAAAGACGGGGCAGGACTCGGTGACCACCGAGACGCCTATTCCCGATCACAAGGTGGCTGTCAAGTTGGTTCTGGAGGCCCTGTTGAACGAGAACCATGGGATCCTGTCCAGTTTGGACGAACTGAGCGCTGTGGGGCACAGAGTGGTCCACGCCGGGGAAAAGTTCGCCTGCTCGGTGCGCTTAGACGACGTCGTTATGGCGGCTCTCAAAGAGTGCATACCTCTGGCGCCCCTGCACAATCCGGCGAACATCACTGGTATTGAAGCCATCACTGCGGCCTTACCTCAGGTCCCCCAAGTTGGAGTTTTCGACACGGCCTTTCACCAAACCATGCCGAAGCACGCCTATATGTACGGCGTTCCCTACCGGTACTACGAGGAACACAAGGTCCGCCGTTATGGCTTCCACGGCACGAGTCACTTCTTCGTGGCCCATCGCTGCGCCGAGATCCTGGGTCGCCCCATTGAGAACCTGAAGATCATCACCTGTCACCTTGGAAACGGAAGTTCCATCGCCGCAGTGAAAAACGGTGTGTGCGTGGATACGTCAATGGGATTTACCCCTCTGGCCGGTGTCCTTATGGGAACCAGATGCGGTGACATCGATCCGTCCATCGTCCGCTTCATGGCTGACAAAGAAGGTAGTGTCGAAAAGGCCGACACCGTCTTGAATAAGGAAAGCGGCGTTCACGGCGTATCGGGTATCAGCAGTGACCTTCGGGACATCGAGGACGGCATGGCCAAGGGAGATGAACGGGCTGACCTGGCTTTTTCCATGTTGTCGTACGGTATCACCAAATATATCGGAGCCTATGCCGCTGCCATGGGTGGGGTGGATGCCCTGGTCTTCACGGCTGGTATCGGTGAGAACTGCACCATGATCCGGGAAACCGCAACCCGGGACCTGGCGTTTTTGGGTATCTCGGTGGATCCTGACAAGAACGACTTCCGGGGTGAGGAGCGGGTCATCAGCCCCGATGGATCTCCGGTCTCGGTCATGGTGATCCCTACCAATGAGGAACTGGTCATCGCTCGGGACACCAAGAGCCTAGTCTCAGCGTAAGGTGTGCTCCGATAAAAGAGATCTTATGACGGTTCAGCGTCCGCCGGGGTGGCGGTGTATCCTGGAAGTTCCTGATGATCCTTTGGTGCCAGTGGATCAAGAGTGGTTCCTGGATTTTCACGACGAAATCCGAATGGGGGGTGTCCCCTACCGATGTCCGACTCCCGTCCATTGTACTTGTCGATTTATCCTGACGGGAATGGCTCTGAGGGGGACCTTCCGGCTTCGAACCTCCGTGATCTCAGAGTGTTCCCGATGTCTTTCGCATCTGGAGGTTGCAATCGACGAGATTTTCGAGTATTGTTATACGTCGCAGACCGAGAACGACGAAAGCGACGATATCAAAGACGATGGTTCGGTGACGGTAGTCGCTGACGTGAATGGCTCTTTGGACGTGGCCGACGATCTGTGGGAATGCCTTGTCGTGTCCATGCCTCTGTATCCAGTCTGCCCCGAGGGGTGCGATCTCATCGGCCCCAACACAACCAGAGAAGAAGGGGAAGCCGTCGATCCCCGATTCCAGATCTTAGCCGACGAGTTCGGAACCTCGTCACGTAAAGGAGGGAAACCCCATGGCAACCCCTAAGTCCCGAGTATCTCACCGGAGGACTCATACCAGAAAGGCTCAGTGGCTGGGTAAGCTCAGCGTCCCGGGCCTCACTGCCTGTCCTCATTGCGGCGAGACCATCCAGAACTACCACGCCTGCCCCGAATGTGGCCACTACAGAGGCCGAGAAGCAGTCAAGGTCGCGTCCAACAAAGAGCAGTGATCGTACTTCGTGAACTGAAAGCCCCTTCGCATATGCGAAGGGGCTTTGTCGTCTCTTGTTTTCTCTGTTCATCCTACTGGATGAGAGTGAACTCCTTGTGGAGGAAGGAAAATCAGCTCATGGAGCTGTGTAGAGAGTGGAGATGAGGTATTCAGGCTACTCTAGGTCATGGATCCCCACGAGACGCTGTCTGATCTTTTGACGACGAAGCCTGATGACACGTCGTAGGAGATAACTGTGTTCTCTGCCCAGGTTATCGATGGAGGGACTGTCTGGCTTTGCGGTAATGTGTCAGTCATAGGAGTCTGGTGCTGGATACGGCGTTACGGTATAAATGGGCAACGACAAATGGATGTATCTTAATTGACTTTATCATCGAGAAGCGGTAGATTGATAATCATAAAGTGGTGCGCTTGTCCCATTTTCAAGAAGGAGTGTCGCAAAGTTGGATAGCGTAGAACGCATAACGTCCATCATCGAATGTCTTTTACAGAGCTCTGAAGGGAGAGGAATACGAGAAATAGCAAAAGAGGTGGACATACCAAGAAGCAGCATTCAGAGGTTGCTTATGTCTTTGGAAAAAACTGGGTGGCTGTATTGAGATGAGAAAAAACTATTCTATAAGTTTACGGGTACGTGCTTTGGCGGATTCCTGGCGCTTGCAATGCGAGTTGATCCAGCAGGCGCAGGAAGTTGTATTTGAACTATGCGAAGAGTGTCAGCCAACGGTCTTGCTCCTGGTGCTTGATGGCACTCGTGGTGTTTGCCTGCACAAGGTCGAGCCCAAGCGAACCATCAAACTTGTGGCAGATATCGGCAAGACCTTTCCCCTCCACGCTGCGGCATGCGGAAAAGTTCTGCTCGCGCATGCTCAGGCTTATCTACAGCAAAAAGTTCTATCCTCACCTTTGAAGGCCTTTACACAGTACACGGTCACGGATCCATTGACGTTACAAGATGAGATCCGAGAAATTCGAGAGAAGGGATACGCCCTCAGTTTAGAGGAGCTGACGATAGGTGTCGCCGAGGTCGCTTCCCCTCAACCTTAACGAATCAAGGAGTGATTGCATGACCTCTCCCATTTTACAGGCTCAAGGTATTTCTGTGAGTTTTGGAGGCCTTAAAGCTGTTCAAGACGTTGATCTTAGCATCAATAAGGGTGAAATTTTTTCGCTCATCGGTCCAAACGGTGCGGGGAAGACGACTTTTTTCAATCTTGTGAGCGGTTTTTTAAAGCCTTCGTCAGGGAAAGCCTTTTTTATGGGCCGAGATGTGACCGCTATGGCTCCACATAAGATAGCCAGAAATGGTTTGGTTCGTACCTTCCAGAAAACGAATATTTTTGCTGATATCTCTGTGGCGGAAAGCGTACGGATAGGGTTCAACATGCACCATAAATCGACGTTACTGGATATTTTGTGTAACGGCAAGGTCCTTCGTGAAGAGCGAAAGCAGATTCATGATTGGGGCGAGGACGTTCTTTTGTTCACCGGTTTAGCGCCGTGGAAACACTACCTTGTCAAAAACATCCCGTACGGCAAACAACGCATGCTTTCGATTGCCCTTGCGTTGGCAACCTCCCCATCGCTTCTGTTGCTCGACGAACCGGCAACTGGGCTGAATCCGGTAGAAACTCAGGAACTGATCGATATTATTCTTCGAATACGGTCGGAGAGAGGTATAACCGTTTTCCTGATCGAACACAACATGAGACTCGTCGTATCAATTTCCGATAGAATAGCTGCTCTCAATTATGGGAAAAAGCTCACGGAGGGTAAACCCGAGGAGGTCTCTCAAAATCCTGAGGTGATTGAGGCATATCTGGGGAGCAGAGGGGCAAAATGTTCTTAAAAGTTGAAGGGCTTGAAGCTTGCTACGGTAAAGTGAAGGTTTTACATGGCATTTCCATGGCTGTGGAGAAGGGCTCCATAGTCGCCCTTATCGGAGCAAACGGAGCTGGAAAAAGCACGTTTATGATGTGTATGTCCGGTGTCGTTCGTCCTACAGCGGGCAAAATCATACTTGAAGGGCAATCCATTGAAAAACTGTCGCCCGACAAAATCGTCGCTCTGGGTTTATCTCAATGTCCAGAAGGACGCCGAGTCTGGGCGGGGATGTCCGTGTTGGAAAATCTTGAAACCGGAGCTATCTCCATCAAAAACAAAAAGAAGGTACGGGAACGCCTTGAGTGGGCTTTTGAGTATTTCCCGGTGCTTGAGGAAAGAAAAAATCAAGTAGCTGGAAGCCTCAGCGGTGGAGAGCAACAGATGCTTGCTATAGCAAGGGCTGTTATGCCAGAACCTAAGTTACTTATGCTTGATGAACCTTCTCTTGGCCTTGCTCCCATCATTGTGGAAAAAGTAATGTCTGTCATTAAGAATATTTCTCAAAATGGAACGACAGTAATCCTCGTGGAGCAAAATGCTTTTATGGCTTTATCGATAGCGGACTATGCCTATGTTCTTGAGAACGGCAGCATCGCTCTGTCGGGGAAGGCCTCAGAGCTGCTTGAGAACGATACGGTTCGCAAGTCGTATTTAGGGGTCTAAGTTTACCGCTTGCAAGGCACACAAAGAGGCGTCTTGCGGGGAAGGAGAGGGAGATATTCTAAGGGCATTCATCTCTTAGGGGGGGTAAAGCAAGCTTTCGAGAGATGGGCAGAATAAAAGGAGGTGCAGTGATATGAGAAAAATTTTACTGGGTATGCTCTTGGTTTTTGCCTTGGGGGG
Organism: Dethiosulfovibrio peptidovorans; assembly: GCA_002748665.1. Taxonomy (NCBI): domain Bacteria; kingdom Thermotogati; phylum Synergistota; class Synergistia; order Synergistales; family Dethiosulfovibrionaceae; genus Dethiosulfovibrio; species Dethiosulfovibrio peptidovorans. The sequence continues at coordinate 24,377 of PDTB01000018.1, forward strand.
AATGGCTTTTGCTGCGTTCCCGGAGGGGCCGATTAAAATTGGGGTTGTTCTCCCTACGTCAGGCGTTTTGGCATATGACGGAGGCTTAACTCTGAACGGCGTTAAGATGGCAATCGACGAGATAAACGGCGAAGGGGGAGTCGATGGACATAAAATCGAACTCCATGTAGAGGACAGTGCGGGCGTTCCTGCGACCTCTGTGGCAGCTATTGAAAAACTCGTCGAAATGCAAAAAGTGAACGCCGTGATCGGTGCTTTCGGAAGTTCTTGTACTCTTGCGATGATGGACGTAGCGCGACGGGCCAAGGTGCCGCTGATTACGCCCATTTCTCTGGCCCCGAAAATCACGGAGATGGGGAATATCTGGACATTCAGAGGCTGCGATAATTCTGGGATGATTGCAAAGGCTTTTGTTCAATGGGCAGTGAAGGAGAAAAAGGTTGATAAATGGGCCTATATAGCTGTTAACACCGATTATGGTCGAGGCTCGGTGGAAGCCTTTAATAAATATCTTGATACATTTGGCGCTAAAGCAGTTTTGACTGAGTATTTTAACCAAGGTGAAACGGATTACTATCCCATCGTTACAAAGCTTTCGGCTACCGAGGCAAACGGGCTCTGTGTTTTTGGGGAAACTGTAGATCTTTCAAGGGTTATTGCTCAGTTCCACGAGATGGGGCTCTCCGATAAGATGTTGATCATGGATTCTACGGGCGGAGTTTTTAACTCTAAGTTTATCGAGCTGGCAGGAGAAAACGCCAATGGAATTGTCGGAGCCAGCCGTTTCGTCTCCAGCATCCAAACTCCAGAAGCACAAAAGTTTGTCGAAGACTACAAAAAGCGCTATGCTGTTTTCCCCGAGAAATATGCTCAAGCGGGGTATGATTGTGCTCGTATGGTCGCTTACGCCATCAAAGGTGCTGGTTCGCTGGATGCCGAAAAAATCCGCTCAGCCCTCGCAGCTATTGAATATCAAGGCCCTCAGGGAAAGGCCTGCTTCGATTCGAAGAATCAACTTATCATTGACGAATACATTATAGCTATAGAAGACGGCAAAATTATCGTTCTTGCAGGCCCCATCTCTGTAAAATAATCAACGGATTTAGAAATAGACCGTGCGAAAACCGCCATGACCATTTATTTAATATGGCGGTTTTCGCTTTCGGAATGAGGAGATGATCTCTTGACGACGGTTTTAATGCAACAAATACTGAATGGTGTGATCTTGGGATGCATCTACGCTCTTATCGCTCTGGGCTTGTCCTTGATTTTTGGCATTCTTGAGATGGCAAATTTTGCTCATGGTGAATTTTATATGCTAGGGGCATTTATGGCTTTGTTCTCCATGACCTATTGTGGTGTGCCCTTTTTTGTCAGTATTATTCTCGCTATGGCTGGTATGGCGGTATTTGGCATGTTGATAGAACGATTTCTGTTCAGGCCGATCGTTGGAAAACCTTTAATCAACAGTATGCTTCTATCTTTTGGCTTATCCACTGTTTTGGCTAATGGAGCGCTATTCTTTTTTAAGGCTGAGCCTCATAAAATAACATCAGGATTGGCAAGGATAAGATTGAATGTCATGGGACTTTTCCTTACCGGTGAACGTTTGGCTATTCTCGTCTTGAGCTTTTGTCTTGTCGCTTTTCTTGCGTGGTTTATTCGTTATACAAGAATAGGGCGATCCATGAGAGCCGTATCACAAGACCGTATCGCCGCTCAACTTGCAGGCATCAACGTCTTCCGCATTTATACGATCACCTTCGGCATAGGAGGCGCCCTTGCTGCGGCAGCGGGGTCTATGGTGGGGGCGATGTTTTTTGTCTCCCCAGAAATGGGTTTTTCCGTAACTCTCAAATCCTTTGTCATCGTTACTCTTGGAGGTTTCGGAAAGATCAAGGGTGTTATATGGGCGGCACTGCTTATAGGGCTTGTTGAAAGTCTTGGAGGAGGATTTATAAGTTATGCCTATAAAGACGCCTACCCCTTCCTTTTGTTGATTTTGCTCTTTATTCTCAAACCTGAAGGGTTGATGGGAGGTCCCCATGAATAAATTTGCCAAGGTGGTTCTTGCAGTCTGTTTTGTCCTCTTTTTATACTGGCTTCCTCGATTTTTCACGATGGATTACTATATGCATATTTTTGTTATGTCCGAAATCTACATCGTACTGGCTCTTTCTCTCGCTCTCGTCGTAGGCTTTGCGGGGCAGGTCTCTCTGGGACATGCAGCTTTCTATGGTATGGGGGCCTATATATCCGCGATCTTGAGTGTTCGTTTCGGAGTCTCTTTTTGGATTGCATTTTGGCTGGCAGGTTTTTTCTCGGGGCTGATGTCCTTTTGTATAGGCAAACTCGTTTTGAGGTTGCGAGGGCATGTGTTGGCTATAACGACGGCCTTTTTCGGAGTTCTCGTTACAGTTATCATGAATAATTGGATCGACGTGACCAACGGTCCTATGGGAATCGCGGGCATTCCACGGCCTACGCCTTTTAGTTTTTTTGGTTGGGACTTTGTTTTTACTACACGTATTCAGTATTATTATCTTGGGTTATTCTTCGTGGGCGGGGTTGTTGTTTTAATCAATAAACTCGTATGCTCGCGCTTGGGCGATGCCATGATAGCTGTGAGAGAAAACGAGAAGCTTGCAAAGTCTGTCGGAATAGACGTGATGAAAAGCAAGATTTTTGCCTTTACCTTGGGAGGGGGGCTCGCAGGTCTTGCAGGCTCTTTTTACGCCCACTATATTTTGTTTATAAGCCCGGTTACCTTCACGATTAACGAGTCTATCAACATCCTTGTTATGGTTATTTTCGGCGGGATGAACACTATAGCTGGTCCCATCTTTGGAGCCATATCGTTGACCATCTTGCCCGAGTTCCTTCGTATGGCTGGAGAGTTACGCCTTGTCGTTTATGGGATGGCGTTGATTTTATTCATCATATGGCTTCCCAGAGGCATTTGGGGATCGATAAAGGTATATCTTGCTGATAAAAAGTCATAGGTAGGAACATCCTAAACTGAAAACGATAGAGCATCGAATAGTCGAAAAAGACAATTATTGTTTTGCTACATGCTTTATGGGGATCTCTTGAAACGTACATCCAATGTATCCCCGATGTGGTCGTTCCGTCGAAATCCTGTCTTGCCCGAACGTATTCTTACCTACCTGCTGTGAGCCGTCGCCTGGAAGGGCACTTCCTGTGCCCCCCTCGGCTTGGTGCGATGTATCGGTACTCCACGACGAAAGGTCGAACATAGGGGCTCGAATGGGCTCAGTCGAAACGACCTGAGCAGGGATGTGCGTTTTTAGAGAGCCCTCATGCTTTCGTTTTTCGGAAGTCAGGGTGCGCCCTCTTCGTGCAGTGTCTCGTATTTATCCCAAACGAGCTTGTCCCTTTCTTTTTTTCTTTCATTTTTTATTCAAGCATAGATTTCTCGCTGTCCCCTTGTCTGTCAAGACGAGAGGATAGTATCGATGTGATCGGATGAGTTTTTTTGAGGCTTGACCGAGGGGAAAAAAATTTCTATACTGGGGTATATTCAAATCTGCTATTAGGACCAACTTATAAGGGGGAACTCCGATGGCGAAGTCTATCAATCGAAAAATTCGACACGAGAGGCTGAGTCAGCTTATTCGGCAGAATCCTCTTCTCTCCGACGAGGGGCTGGCGGCAAGCCTGGGGGTGAGCGTGAGTACTGTCCGGTTGGACCGGGCTCTTCTGGGATTCCCTGAGCTTCGGGAGCGGGCCCGACGCATGGCTGAACGGGCTACCAGCAAGCTTCAATCCTTAAAGCAGGAGGAGTTCATCGGGGAACTTATGGATTTGGAGCTCAACCGGTGGGCTTTTTCGGTGCTCAAGACCAGGCAGGAGATGGCCTTTCGACATACCGAGTTTATCTGGGATCACTATATCTATGCCCAGGCTTCGTCTCTTGCTATTGCTGTGGTTGGTGCTGATATGGTCATCGTCGGATCGGTACGAGGTCGTTTTCGTGCCCCGGCCAGGATCGGTGATGTCCTCATGGCCAAGGCCAAGGTGGGCGTTCACAAAGGGAATAAATACATCGTCAGCGTCAGGACGCGAGTAGGAGAAAGGGAGATTTTCGTGGGACGGTATATTGTCGTGGCCCTGGAGTCACGGGAAGAGAACAAGATTCGAGGTGAATCCCCGTGATCCTTGCCCTGGATGCTATGGGGGGAGATTATGGCCCCCGAGAGAACTGTCTCGGAGCTCTCATGGCCTGTGAATCTCATTCTGATCTGGAGGTTGCCTTGGTCGGTCGTTCGGACCTGATAGAGAGAGAACTGACCTCTGTGTCGCCCGAGGTCCGCACTCGGCTGCATGTCGTCCACGCCGATGAGGCCGTGGCTATGGGTGAATCTCCCGCTAAAGCCATACGCTCCAAGAAGAGGTCTAGCCTCCGTGTCGCTATGGAGATGGTGCGATCTGGTGAGGCCGCAGGATGTATCTCCGCAGGAAACACAGGGGCGATCGTGGCCGGTGGAGTCCTGGTCGTGGGGCGGATCTCCGGTATTGATCGTCCTGGGTTGGGAGTTGTCCTCCCAACGCTGAACAAACCCACCCTGCTGATGGATGCAGGAGCCACCGTTCGGTGCAAGCCCCTGAATCTGGCGCAATTTGCGGTTATGGGTTCTTTGTTTATGGAACATCTTCTCGATGTGAAGAACCCTGATGTTCGCCTTCTCTCCAACGGATCCGAGGAGATCAAGGGCGACGAGGTCATAGCCGCTGCTCGATCCGCCATCGTCGAGATATCTCACCTTCATTTCGGAGGGTATATCGAGGGAAATGCCGTCCCCTTTGGGATGGCCGATGTGGTCATCTGTGATGGTTTTTCGGGCAACGTCATGCTCAAGTCCTTCGAGGGGCTGGGTGAATTGGCTCTCAAAATTTTTAAGGACGAGGTTGACCGTCGACTTTTGGCCAAGCTAGGCCTGGTTTTCCTGCTTCCGATGCTTCGGGGGCTTCAGCAGCGTTTTGACTATCAGCGCTACGGCGGGACCCCTCTTCTGGGCGTGAACGGGGCTGTAATCAAGGCTCATGGGAGATCCAAGGCCCCGGCTATCGCCAGCGCTCTGGGTGTTGGTCGGAATTTTGTTCGTAAAGACGGAGTTCAACGAATTGACCAGGAAGTGGCACTACTCCTCCCGGGAGTAAAGGCCTGATGTCTCGTTTACAGGGACGCCCTGTTTTTGTACGGTCCACGGGGATAGCCGTTCCCCGTCGGGTATTGGATAATCACGATCTGGCTGAGCTGGTTGATACCAGCGATCAGTGGATCGTAGAGCGTACTGGGATCCGTCGTCGACACATCGCTTCGGAGGACGAGAACGCCAGTGACTTGGCCCTTGAAGCGTGTCGACAGACCCTGAAGGCCTGTGACACCGACCCCGAATCGGTCGATATGATCGTCGTTGGGACGAACTCGCCGGACACCCTCTTTCCCAGCGTTGCCTGTCGGGTTCAAGGTGCTTTGGGAGCCGTTCGGGCGGGAGCCTTCGACCTTCAGGCGGGCTGTACAGGATCGGTCTATGCCCTTTCCTTGGCGTCATCTGGAATCGCCTCGGGGCTTTGGAATCGGGTACTGGTCTGTGGGGTTGAGGTTATCTCCCGTCTTATCGACTGGAACGACAGAGGAACCTGTGTCCTCTTCGGAGACGGCGCCGGTGCCGTTCTTCTTGAGGCAGGAGAAGCCCCGGGGGTCCTGGCCTGTGACATGCGGGCTGACGGTACCAAGTGGGACCACATCGTCCTGCCTGGAGGTATGTCATCTCGTCCGGCGTCGTCTGATACTGTCTCTCAGAGAGATCACTACGTATCTATGAGGGGTAACGACGTCTTCAAGTTCACCCAGAGGGTCCTTCCGTCCTATCTTCGAGGTGTCTGTGAGGAGCTGGGGGTCGCTGTTGGGGATGTCGACCGGTGGGTGCTTCATCAGGCCAACATGCGGATCGTCAGCGGTGTTCTTCGTCGTCTGGGGGTCCCGGAGGAAAGAGGCATCCATAACCTGGAGCGGTACGGCAATACCTCGGCGGCGTCGGTCTTTATTGCGCTGGACGAGGCGTATAGAGAAGGGAGTATACTGCGAGGACAGGGACAGACCGTGGTCGTGGCCAGCTTTGGAGCCGGGATGACCTACGGTGCTTGGGTATACCGTTCGTGAGGAGGCTACATATGAGACTGGGAAAACGGGTGAGCGATCTTCTCGGGGTGTCCTATCCCCTGATTCAGGGTGGCATGGCCTGGGTTGCTGATGCATCTCTGGCCGCAGCTGTGAGCAATGCCGGTGGCTTGGGGGTTATTGCGGCAGCTAACGTGCCTCCTGACATTTTAGATAGGGAAATTCAAAAGGCGAAAGATCTCACCGACCGGCCTTTTGGGGTGAATATCATGCTTATGTCTGTCACTGCCGACGATGCCCTGGAGTTGGTGGCTCGGCATCGGATCCCCGTTGTCACCACCGGTGCAGGCAGTCCCGGTAAAGTCATAGAGCGGCTGAAACCCCTGGGGACCAAAATTCTCCCAGTGGTTCCCACCACTGCCTTGGCTAAGCGGGTTGAGCGCCAGGGAGCCGACGCCGTTATCATTGAGGGATGCGAGGCGGGAGGTCATATCGGCGAGCTGACTACGATGGTTCTTACCCCTCTGGTGGCTCAGGCCGTCTCCATCCCGGTTATTGCTGCCGGGGGGATCGCCGACGGCAGGGGTATGGCGGCAGCTTTTGCCTTGGGAGCAGAGGGAGTACAGGTCGGAACCCGTTTTATCTGTGCAGCCGAGAGCTCTGTTCATGATCGATACAAACAGACTGTCCTCAGCGCCAAGGATAGAAGTTCCGCTGTCACAGGGCGTTCCACAGGACACCCTGTACGGTGTATCCGAAACAAGCTATCCGCCAAATTCGACGAAATTGAACGGGCCGGGGCGTCCGTCGCCGAGATTGAGGCTTTGGGAGTCGGGCGGCTTCGAGCAGCGGTGGTGGATGGTGACGTGGAGATGGGATCAGTGATGGCGGGGCAGACTGCGGCGTTGGTCTCACGTATCTCTCCGGCGGAGGATATCATCCGGGAGATGTGTCGGGAGGCCGAGGACGTTATCGCTGGGCTTGCCGAATGTGCATTTCCCGGAGAGGAGATACGATAAAATGGGCTACGGATTGTTGTTTCCCGGTCAGGGCGCTCAGACCGTGGGTATGGGACGGGATTTGTGCAGGTATTCGGCAGCCAGAGATGTCTTCGATCAGGCTGATCGGGCACTGGGGTTCGATCTGAGCGCGACGATTTTCGACGGTCCCGAGGAAAACCTGACCCTGACGGCCTACACGCAGCCGGCCATCCTGACGGTAAGTGTGGCTGTCTACCGTGTTCTCGTCGATGAACTGGGGCTTGATCTGAGGCCGGACTTTGTGGCGGGGCATAGCCTTGGTGAGTATTCGGCTTTGGTCGTCTCAGGAAGCCTGTCTCTGGACGACGGGGTTCGGTTGGTTCACGAGCGGGGAAAACTCATGCAGGAGGCTGTCCCCGAAGGAGAGGGTGCTATGGCCGCAATTTTAGGTCTGTCGCCCTCTGACGTCGAGACTCTCTGTTCCGAGGTCGACGGTGACCGTGTCTGCGAGGCAGCCAACTTTAACTCCCCTTCTCAGGTCGTCATATCGGGCCACGACGACGCAGTTCGACGGGCAATGAAGCTCGCTAAAGAGCGAGGTGCAAAGAGAGCGCTCCCCCTGAACGTGAGTGCGCCCTTTCACTGCCGTCTCATGACTGCCGTGGCGGACAAGCTCGCTCAGTCTATGGAGCTGTGCAGTTGGTCTGACTCCAGGTGGCCTCTTGTGGCCAACGTATCGGGTACGCCGCAAACGGCGGTGAGCGCTATTCAGGACGGACTCTACCGCCAGACCTACAGCCCTGTCCTGTGGGTTCAATCCATGGAGTACATGGCGTCTCAGGGGACCACCTCCTTCCTGGAGTTGGGCCCTGGTGCTGTCTTGGCAGGGTTGTCTAAAAAATGCATCAAGGGCTCCAGAACCCTCTCCGTGGGCACGGTGGAGGGGCTGGATGATGTTGCCGCATTTCTCGAGGAGGCTCACTGAAATGCCAAAAAATGAACGAGTCGCACTGGTGACCGGTGCCGGTCGGGGAATTGGCAGGATTATAGCTTTGGAGCTCGCTGCCACCGGCCATCGTGTAGCGGTTAACTATCGGCAATCGGAGGCATCAGCTCAGGCGGTCGTTCGGGAGATCACGGACGTGGGGGGAGAGGCCCAGGCCTTTCAGGGGGACGTCTCCGATTCGGCGGTTGTCTCCGAGCTCTTTCAGGCCGTCGCTCAGGAACTTGGTCCCGTCTCGGTCCTGGTCAACAACGCTGGAATCACCAGGGACGGTTTGCTCATGCGCATGAAGGATAGGGATTGGGACGACGTACTTGACGGTAATCTTCGATCTGCCTTTCTGTGTTCCCGGGAGGCGATCAAGGGAATGTCCCGGGCCCGGTGGGGACGCATCGTCAACCTTGCATCGGTTGTCGGGCTCATCGGCAACGCCGGTCAGGCCAATTACAGTGCTTCGAAGGCTGGGCTTGTCGGTTTGACGAAAAGCATAGCTCGGGAATATGCTCAAAGAGGCATCACTGTCAACGCACTGGCACCGGGATTCATCGCCAGCGATATGACCGACGTGCTTCCCGACGCCGTTCGGGACGAAATGCTGAAGAACATCCCGGTGGGGCGGAGCGGAACTGGTGAGGATGTGGCGAAGGCCGTGGCTTTCTTGGTCTCCGACGGTGCATCGTACATAACAGGGCAGGTCTTGGCCGTCGATGGCGGCATGACCATGATCTGAACTTTGACGAAGGGAGGTGACAGTGTCATGAAAAAAGAAGAGGTACTGAGCCGTTTGAAGGAAATAGTCGTCGAGCGCCTTGACGTGGAGGAAGGGCTGATAACGCCGGAAGCCTCCTTTGTCGAAGATCTTGGAGCCGACTCTCTGGATATCGTCGAGCTCATCATGGGAATCGAGGAGGAGTTTGACATCGAGATCCCTGATGAGGACGCCGAGAAACTGACCAGTGTCGGTGAGGCCATGAATTACGCCTGCACTAAATTAGGAGTCGAGGGCTAATGCCCAATTGTACGGATACGGGGCGGTGTATGTCGCCCCGTACTCTCATATAACGGCCAGGTGAATTGAGAGACCTGAGCCGCAAGGAGTTGGATGCCTATGAACAAGACTCGTGTCGTCATAACAGGCCTGGGCGTTGTCAGTCCCATTGCCAGTGGACGTGAGAAGTACTGGCAGGCACTGAAAGATGGAAAAAACGGTATCGGTCCTATTACGTGTTTCGATGCCTCTGATTTCTCAGTACAGGTGGGGGCCGAAGTCTCGGACTTTGATCCTACCATATGGCTTCCCAAAAAAGAGGCCAAGAGAGCTGATCGGGTCATCCAGTTTGCCGTTGCTGCATCTGATATGGCTATGGACGACGCTGGTCTTCGCTCTGAAGATCTGGATCCTCATAGATTCGGCGTCTACATTGGTTCGGGGCAGGGAGGCATTGAGACCTGCTTCGATAGCTTCCAGACCATGGTGACTAAGGGACCCCGAAAAATAAGCCCCTTCTTTATCCCCATGATGATCGGTAACATGTCAGCGGCCTACGTCGCCATCCGGCATCAGGCCAAGGGACCGAACATGTGTGTCGTCACTGCCTGTGCGACCTCCATCCATAGCATCGGAGAGGCCGTCAGGACGATGGAGCGAGGCGATGCTGATGTCATGCTTTGTGGTGGTACTGAGGCAGCCCTTCGATCCATCTGTGTTGCGGGTTTTGCTGCGATGAAAGCGCTCTCCACGAGAAACGACGATCCGGAGACAGCGAGTCGTCCTTTTGAGATTGATCGCGATGGATTCGTCTTGGGCGAGGGGGCTGGTGTCCTGGTCCTGGAGACAATAGAGCGAGCTAAGGCGCGTGGAGCTCATATCTACGGGGAGGTCGTCGGTTACGGCTCTACCTGTGATGCTGGGCATATTACCGCCCCGGATCCTGAGGGCGATGGGGCTATCCGAGCTATGAAAATGGCTATTGAGCAGGCCGGATGGATGCCCGATCAGGTCGACCTGATCAACGCCCACGGCACCTCCACCCCCCTCAATGACAAAATAGAGTCCCTTGCCATCCGAACCCTCTTTGGCAAGAGGGCCGACGATCTCATGGTCAATTCCACTAAATCCATGATCGGCCACTGCCTTGGGGCTGCCGGCGCTCTGGAGACCGTCGCTGCACTGCAATCCATAGAGCAGGGGATCGTCCATAAAACACTCAACCTCTTTAACCAAGATCCAGAGTGTCGGATCAATGTCGTCACCGAGACCACCCAGGCTACGGTGGATCGGTTATTGGTGAACAGTTTCGGCTTTGGAGGTCACAACGGGGTCTTAGCCATCCAGCGTGCCGAGGAGTAAACGGCGGTGTACGGTACAGCTTGGGAAGCCGACCTCTCTCTGTTCCAGAATCGTCTTGGGTATACGTTTCACCGTGTTGAGCTGCTTTGGGAAGCCCTGACTCATTCGTCGTATGCGCATGAGTCAGGGCTCCCTTTTTGGAACGAACGGCTGGAATTTCTCGGCGACGCTGTACTGGAGCTCGTGAGCAGCGTCTGGTTGTACGACCATAACCCCAACCAGGACGAGGGGGGGCTTACGTCCCTCCGATCCGGTGCAGTTTGTGGCGATGCTCTCTATAGGTGGGCCGTGCACTTGAAACTCTCAGACTTGATACGGGTTAATCGAGGTCTTCAAAGAGAACAGCATTGCCTCTCCCCGTCCATCCAGGCCGATGCTGTTGAAGCTCTGCTTGGAGCCGTTTTCTTGGATGGAGGCTATGAGTCGGCGTGTGAGGTCGTTGAGGCCTACCTGAACTTTTACAACAGGGAAGGAGCCCGCTTTCCTCAGGATCCCAAATCAAGGCTTCAACGGTATCAACAGAAAATCGGCGGGGCCTTGCCCGTCTATGAAGTAGTTACCCGTAAAGGACCGTCCCATCGTCTCCGATTTGTCGTGACCGTTCGAATCGACGACGTAGAACTTGCACGAGGGGAGGGAACCTCCATCAAGGATGCCGAGATGGAGGCAGCAGCTCAGGCACTGTCGAAGGTACAACCGGTTGCACCGTAGAGTCGTCCCTGATATACTTCTCATCAAGCCCTAAAATACGAGGGTTTTTCCGAATATCTGTGGAGGTGTTCCAATTGAAGCGTAGTGTTTTGATAGCGATGTTCTGTCTGCTGTGTCTGTGCGTCTCTTCGGCTTGGGCAGGGGAGTATCCTGAGATGACCATTCGGTTAAGCCATAACCAGCCGGTGGGAAGTCCAGAGGACGTGGGGGCCGAGCGTTTCCGTGCCGTCGTGGAGGAGCGTTCCGGCGGCAGGATAAAAGTCCAGATTTTCCCCGCGATGCAGATGGGATCCATGAGGGAACAGGCTGAGGCCGTTCAGATGGGGACCATTGATATGACCGTTCAGCCCATCTCGGTTCTTACCCCCTTTGTTGAAGAACTCCAGATCGTCGATTTCCCCTTCCTTTGGCCCTCGGCCGATGAGCTCTACAGGGTGATGGACGGCCCGACTGGTGAAAAATTTTACGGCTATGCCGAGGAGAAGGGCTTTCAGGTCCTGGGGCTCTGGGCTTCGGGCTTCAAACAGTTCACGACCAAGGGGCACGACATCCGGCGTCCTGAGGACTTCGATGGGCTCAAGATACGGGTCATGCCCTCGCCTCTTCTGATCGCTCAGTATAAAGCTTGGGGAGGTAACCCCATTCCAGTCGAATACGCTGAGCTCTATAACGCTCTTCAGCAGGGAGTCGTGGATGGGCAGGAAAACCCCATCCAGACCATCGCCATGAACAAACTTTATGAGGTTCAGGACCATCTTGTCATCAGTAATCACGGCTTCCTCGCCTACTTGTTCGTGGTGAACAAACGATGGTTCGATGCCCTTCCTGAGAACGCTAGGGCACTCATCCTTGACGGCGAGCGTGAGGCCCGCATTGAAGAACGACGTGTTCAGTCCAGGAGAGAGGCCGAATACCTGGATGAGATTCGTTCGTCGGGAATAACCATCTCCGAGTTGCCCGAGGAGGGCTACCGTGCTTTTAAGGACGTCAGTCGTGGAGTCCACGAGCAATTCGCCTCTACCGAGAAAATGAAAGAACTCCTGCAGAGCTGCTATCAAGATCTGGGGCAGTAGGGCAGAGCATAGGTTTGACACAAGGCGAGAGCTCTCTCTCGCCTTTTTTGCTATGGGGGGTGGATCATGTCACGTTTATTGGGTCGACTTGAGGAGGGATTTTGCGCCGCCGCTCTCTTGGCTACGGCGTTGATTTTGTTCGTCAATGTGACGCTTCGTCACGTTTTCAACGCCAGTACCAGTTGGGCTGAGGAACTTATCAAATACCTCATGATCTGGATCACGTGTATCGGGGGGAGCATCTGCGTCAGACGGGGAGCCCATATCAGGATGGACTTTCTGGTGGGATTGTTCTCCCCCCGTGGGAAGCGTGCACTTGATGTGGCCGTTTATGTTGCTTCGGCTCTTTTTTGTGGGGCCTTAACGGTCTACGGTTTTCGTATGGTTCTGTTCACCTTGCGGACCGGCCAGGTTTCTCCGGCTCTGAAGCTCCCCATGTGGGGTGTCTATTCAGCCATTCCCCTTGGGGGAGGGCTCATGGCCTTTCGCTTTTTTCAGAAAGCCTGTTCCTCCGAGGAGGACGAACGATGACGCTCCTTTTGGCGACGGTCCTTCTTTTGGCCCTTTTCCTGAGCGTTCCCATCTTTATCGCTCTCAACGTTTCAGTGCTCCTGTGTATCCTGATCTTTACCCACATGCCGCCCATGATCCTGGTTCAGAAGATTTTTGGCGGGATCGACAAATTTGCCCTCATGTCCATGCCCTTCTTCATCTTCGCCGCAAATGTCATGGATGCTGGCGGTCTCTCCCGTCGGATTCTGGACTGGACCCGGAGTCTTGTGGGCAGCAAAAAAGGCGGTCTGGCCTACACTACCCAGGTTACCTGCATGGTCTTTGGCGCTCTATGCGGATCGAGCCCGGCCACGGTCGTTGCCATGGGGAAACTTCTCTATCCTGAGCTGGTCCGGGAGGGATATCCTCGGGGATTTTCCGTTGGCCTGATTACCTCCGCCGGCTCCGTTGCTCTGATCATCCCCCCGAGCATCACTCTCATCATTTATGCGGCCGCCACCGGAACGTCGGTGGGCGCCCTTTTCATGGCCGGGATCAGTGCGGGGATCGTCTACGGCCTGGCTGGCGTTGTTTATATCTGGTTCTTTTCAAAGAACCACGATCTGGCCGTTTCCAGTCCCTCTACGTGGCAGGAGATCGGTGGCAGGACAAGAGAAGCTCTGTGGTCCCTCATGGTCCCCGTCATTATATTGGGCGGTATCTATCTCGGTATCTTTACCCCAACGGAGGCTGCGGGGATATCGGTTGTCTACGCCCTGTTCGTCGGGATCGTCATCTACCGAGAGATCACCTTGAAGGATCTCTACCACGTCTGTCTTAGATCGGCGATCACCTGCGCTCAGGTCCTCATCTTGGTGGCTGCTGCTCAGACCTTCGGTTGGTTTCTCACGGTCGCTCGTATCCCCCAGGCTGTCACATCGTCGGTCATCGCTCACGTCTCGTCCCCCTGGGTCTTTCTGGCTGTGGTGAACATCGTCCTCCTTCTGGTCGGCATGTTCATGGAGGGGATCGCTGCCATTATCATCCTCGCCCCTCTCTTTTACCCTATCGCCTCGAAGATGGGCATCGACCCCCTTCATCTGGGGATCGTAATGGTCGCGAACCTCTCCATCGGAAACTTCACGCCCCCCTTTGGTCTGAACCTCTTCGTGGCCAGCGGTGTGACGGGGCTCCCCATGTCGGAGATCATACCTGCTGTGGCCCGGTTCATCCTGGTCAGCATCGTGGCGGTTCTGGTCATCACCTATGTTCCAGCTATATCCACCACCTTGCCCAATCTGGTCTACCCCTGAAGGGCGGTTACGTAAAGATGTCCTCGGGATTCTCCCTCTGTCTTGATGTCCTTGAGCGGATTAACCGATGGGGTCGGGCCCCAGGAGGCGGCTACTCCCGTTTGGCCTACACTGACGATGATTGCCGGGGTCGGGAGGCCGCTATAACCTTAATGGAGGAGCACGGCATGGCCGTGGAGACCGACGAGCTTGGGAACATTCGGGCCACCAGGTGGGGCTCTCATCCTCATCGCCCTCCCGTGGTGATCGGTTCCCATCTCGATACGGTTCCCTCCGGTGGCGGCTACGACGGCACCCTTGGGGTTGCCGCCGGCGTCGGCGCTGTCGTGGACGTGGCGTCCCGATGCTCCGATCATACCCATCCTCTTCAGGTCATGGTTTTCTCGGGAGAAGAGTCCAGCCGTTTCGGGGTTTCAAACATAGGAAGTAAGATGGCCACCGGATTTATGAAATTGGGGGATCTTTTCCGGTACAGGGACGAGGCGGGGATCTCCCTCTTTCGGGCGATGAGGGACTTCGGCCTGAGTCCCGAATGGCATAGTAGAGTCCGCATTCTGCCCACGGAGATGAAAGCTTTTTTCGAACTTCACATCGAACAGGGACCGGTGCTGGATCGGTCTGAAATCGATGTGGGAGTGGTGGAGGCCATAGCTGCCCCAACGCGCCTTCTTCTGGATGTTCAGGGTGAGGCGGGACACTCAGGTGCCTGTCCCATGGAGGATCGACGGGACGCTCTGAGTGCCTCGGCGGAACTTGTCCTGGAGGTCGAGCGTCTGGGGCTGGAGGAAGCAACTCATCGAACTGTGGCTACAGTGGGCGATTGCGAGGTCACTCCCGGTGTCATGAACGTCATACCGGGACGCTGCGGCCTCAAGGTCGATATCCGGGGGATTGACCGTCAAAGTATCGATAGGGTTCGTGATGGTCTTTTGGACTATATCCAATCCCTCGAAAAACGTCGAGCCGTTCGGATATACGTGGAGGAACTCTCCCGGGGAGTTCCCGTCATCCTGGACGGAGGGCTGAGGTCCCTTCTGGGGCGGGTCTGCGACGACTTGAGGATTCCGTGGAAATCGATGCCCAGCGGTGCCGGTCACGACGCTATGTACGTGGCCTCGGTCATTCCTACTGCGATGATATTCGTTCCCTGTGTCGGAGGTGTGAGTCACAGCTCGTTGGAACGGATCGATGTGGGAAGAATTCGCTCGGGATACATGGCTTTGGTGGAGGCTGTCTATAGGTTGGTTTCCCGGGAACGATACCTCGATAAGGAGGAAAAATCATGAAATGCCTGTTTTACGGAGGACGGGTGGTGGATCCCTCCCAGGACCTGAACGAACCTGTGGACATTCTGACGGACTCGGGTGTCGTGGCCTGGATTGGCAGGGGAGATCCCTGTTCCATGGACGGTGTCCGATCTGTGAACTTGACGGGAAAAATCGTCATGCCCGGTCTCATCGACCCTCACGTCCATTTCAGAGAGCCTGGTCAGGAACACAAAGAGACCATTGAGACCGGTTGTCATGCCGCAGCTGCGGGAGGCTTCACGTCCGTTGTGGCCATGGCCAACACCTCTCCGACGGTCGAATCGGTGGAGACTCTGCGATTGGTCCTTTTTAAGGGGAGAAAGACACCCATCCGTTTCCGCTCTGTGGCGTCCGTTACCAAGGGGCTTCAGGGACTGGAACTGACCCCCATGGAGGAGCTCGCCCAGGCTGGTGCCGCAGGCTTCTCCGACGACGGTCTCTCAGTGGTCAATCCTGCTCTTATGCTCGAAGCTCTGGAGAGAGCGGCTAGTCTGGGGCTTCCTGTCTCGGTTCACTGTGAGGATCCCTCCCTGTGGGGTGATCGATCGGTGAATCGGGGTGATGTCTCCCGATCCTTGGGGCTCCGGGGAGTTCCTGCCGTGGCTGAGGAGCTCATGATTCAAAGGGATATCTGCCTGGCCGAGACGGCCGGCGTGCCTGTCCACATCCAGCACGTGAGCAGCGCCCGTGGTGTGGGCCTTATCGCCCAAGCCAAGGAGCGAGGAGTTCTTGTGAGCGCCGAGGCCACGCCTCACCACCTGACCCTCACCGACGAGTCGGTGCTATCCTTTGGTACCCAGGCTAAAATGAGCCCTCCTCTTCGAACCTCGGAAGATGTGGAGTGTCTTCGGAAGGCCCTTCGAGACGGGGTGATCGATGTCGTCGCTACGGATCATGCGCCCCACAGCGCCGACGAGAAGGCCCAAGGTCTTGGAGATGCTCCTAACGGTGTCGTTGGCTTGGAGACGGCTGTCCCCGTGATCCTGACCGACCTCGTTCACTCCGGAGTTCTTTCCCTCTCCGACATGGTCAGAGCGATGTCCTGTGCCCCTGCCCGCATTTTTGGAATAGAGGGTGGTACCCTTCGACCGGGTTCTCCTGCCGATCTGACCGTGATCGACCTCGATCGACGATGGACTCTGGACGCTGGACTTTTTAAATCGAAGGGACGGAATACCCCCTTTCATGGCAAACCAGTTCAGGGAGCTGTCGCTATGACCGTTGTCGGTGGACATGTGGTTTATCGGTCGGATAGATAAATGCAACCGATTGCACTTCATCTAGTTTCCTGTTATACTCTCCCCAGCTGACCTATAAGGAGACTGGGACATGGGACTTAGGGAAAAAACGGAGGTCATGACCGGGAAGGAGATGAACAGGGTGCTTCATCGAATCGCCCGGGAGCTTGTAGATCGGAATCGAGGGCTCCGAGATCCGGTGGTCCTGGGGATTCAAAGGCGAGGAGTCTACCTTGCGGCTCGGCTTCGGAAGATCCTTCAGGGGAAGGAGGGCACAGAGATCCTTGGAGGCGAGCTGGATATCACTCTTTATCGGGATGACCTTGCTGTCCTTTCCGATGAGCCGGTGCTCCACAGTACCATGGTCCCTACGGATATATCGGGAAAGACGGTGATCCTGGTGGACGATGTCATCTTCACGGGAAGGACGGTCCGGGCGGCTCTGGAAGCTCTAATGGATCTGGGGCGGCCTTCGTCCATCCAACTGGTGGTTCTGGTGGATCGGGGGCATCGGGAACTGCCTGTCCAGCCCGATTACCTGGGTGCGACGGTGACCACGTCTAAGAACGAGGTGGTGGAGGTCCACGTCCGGGAGCTGGACGGCGAGGATCGGGTGTGTATCTGTGAAAAGGAGGCTCTCTGATGCCTTGGGAACGAACGAGTTTGACCGATCTGAACGACTGGACGAAAGAGGATTTTCGGTGTTTTCTGTCTCTGGGCTTGGCTCATAAGGCATCGTTGTCCCATCGTGCCCGTAAGCAGGAAATTCTCCGGGGACGTACAGTGGTTAACCTCTTTTTCGAGCCGTCCACCCGAACCAGGATATCCTTCGAGATTGCCGAGCAATTTCTGGGCGCTGATGTGGTGAACTGGTCATCCTCGGGCTCCAGTCTCTCCAAAGGAGAGACCCTTCGGGATACGGTCTGGACCCTGAAGGCTATGGGGGTCGATGCTCTGGTGGTTCGCCACAGCATGGCCGGTTTCCCCCTTTTTCTCCAGAAGCTTCTTCCCGGGGTGGCGGTGATCAACGGTGGCGACGGGGCGAGAAGTCATCCCACTCAAGCTCTTCTGGACCTCCTATCGGCGTACGAGGCCCTGGGAGACCTGGAAGGTGTCCCCATGGTGATTGTCGGAGACGTTCGGCACAGTCGGGTTGCCCGGTGTGTGGCCAAAGCTTTTACCTCCATGGGAGCCTCGGTGTTCTTCGCTGGCCCTCGATCTCTGATGCCGGCTAACGTGGAGGCTTTGGGTGGAACCTATGTCGAGGACTCACGCCAGGCGCTTCGGATCTCTAAAATTGTCTACCTTCTGCGGATCCAGAGAGAGCGCCAGGATCAGGGGCTCTTTCCCTCCTTTCGGGAATACCATCGCTTCTTCGGTGCCGATCCTGACGAGCTTCGGGACGATGCCTTGGTGATGCATCCCGGCCCTATCAACAGGGGAGTCGAGATCTCGTCTTCGGTAGCCGACGGCCCCCAAAGCCTGATTCTGGATCAGGTCCGAAGCGGTGTGGCGGCCCGAATGGCCGTTCTGGAGCTGTGTCTTGGAGGTGAGCGCTGATGTCCCATATCGGTTTTGTCGATCTCTTTGTTCCCTTGGGACATCCTCAAAAACTTGTGGCGATGGCTCGAGAGGGCGGCTATACTGTGATAGGGGCTCTCTCCTCTGAGGTATGGACCGATGGAGACCTGACAACTCTTTCTCTTCCAGAGGTCTTGAACGACGATGGATCTATGAGGGAGATCCGAAGTGAGGTGGAGGCCACAGGTGCATCCATGATCTACGGTGGCCGTTCTCTGGGGGGAAACAGCCTT
The DNA here is from genome assembly GCA_002748665.1 of Dethiosulfovibrio peptidovorans. Lineage (NCBI taxonomy): Bacteria > Thermotogati > Synergistota > Synergistia > Synergistales > Dethiosulfovibrionaceae > Dethiosulfovibrio > Dethiosulfovibrio peptidovorans. The sequence goes on from PDTB01000018.1 coordinate 42,803, forward strand.
GTCCTTCGGAACGTCATGGCCTATTGCTCCGGGATCGGGGTCCGACTGGCCCTGATTCCCGACGAGGAGCCTCTCTCCAGAAACGCCCAGGTTGCCGAGGGACGAGCCTCGTCTCTCTCAGGTATGACCGGATTTCCGAGGATTGCTGAGGTAATAGGTGTATTTCGGGCAGCGCTTCTGGCCCGGGAATATGGCGTGCCCCTTCATCTACATGGGATCTCCACCAGGGAGGGACTCGACCAGGTCCGTCGCTGGAAGGCTGATGGATTGGATGTCACCTGTTCGGTGATCGCACTCAGTCTCTGTATGAACGAGGAGGACCTGATTCGATCCGAGTGGAATCCGGCACTCAAGGGGGAGATCCCCCTCCGGTCCGAGGATGATCGGTTGGCTCTCTGGGCAGGGGTGGCCGATGGCACGGTAGACGCCGTGACCAGTGGACATAGTGATGTCGATCCAGAAGATCGTGTTGTCCCTTTCCAGATGGCGCCTTTTGGGTATACAACCCTTCCGGGTGCAGCTCGGTCGGTGGTGGATGTCTGGCGTCGGGATGGCTACGGGGTGACTCCAGAGCGCTTGGCGTCCTGCCTTAGGAGCGGTCCCGCCCGACTTTTAGGGATGACCGATCTGGACGATGGACTATTGCTTCAGGATCTGATCAACCATGACCCTACCCGTTGACGACCGACTGGTCACGGTCATCAAACAAGAGAGGGCAGGGGAGGGAGTATATGCCCTGTCCCTTCACTGTCCTTCGGCCTCTGTCTCGGCCATCCCCGGTCAATTCGTCCTGATCAGAGACCCCTCGTGGGGGATGGACCCTCTCCTCATGCGCCCCTTCGCCGTTGCTGGAGTTTGGGAAGATCGCTTGGAGGTCGTCTATCGAACCGTTGGGCGAGGTACCGAGCGTCTTTCACGATGCCTCCCAGGGGACGAACTTCTCCTTCGGGGCCCTGTGGGCAGGGGCTTCCGTGCGCCTGCTTCACCTCCTATTTATGTCGCCGGTACCTTGGGTGTGGCGCCCTTGCTTTTTGCCCGTCAAATATTCGGTGGCGGACGTTTCATCCTTGGTGTTCCCGATGCCTCCTGGGCCCCGTTTGTCCGGTGGGTCCTTGAGCGGTGCCCCGAGGTAGAAGTTTTCTGCGATGACGGTACTATAGGCACCAAAGGGTCAGCTCTTCGGGGAATGAGCTCCGGCGAATCGTCGCCGATCCTGGCATGCGGCCCCATGGGCATGATGACCGCCATGAGCAGCATGGATCTGGTTGATGTCCAGGTTAGTCTTGAAAACCGTATGGCCTGCGGCATAGGCGCATGCTGTGGTTGCGTAACTGCCGCTGAGTATGGGCACCTTCGGGTGTGTGCCCAGGGACCGGTTTTCGACTTGAAGGAGTTGAGGCATCATGGCTGATCTGTCTGTTGGGATCGGCGCTCTACGGCTCCGATCCCCCGTGGTCCTCGCGTCTGGGACCTGGGGATACGATGAGCCCCTTTGGCGAGAGGACCTCATGACCTCAGTGGGGGCCGTCTGCTCCAAGGCCATCACCGAACTCCCCCGGGATGGAAATCCCGGGACTCGGATTTGGGAAACTCCCTGCGGTCTTCTGAACAGTATCGGTCTTCAGAACACCGGTATAGACGATTTCGTGGATCGAGTGATCCCCCTGCTGAAAGATCGGGGAACACCGCTGGTGGCTAACGTGTCCATGGAGGACGAGGCCGGATTAAATCGGATGGTAGAGCGGCTCCTCCCTTTGGCCTCCGATGTGTCCGCCATTGAGCTGAACGTCTCCTGCCCCAACGTGGACCACGGATGCATGTCCTGGGGTGTGAGTCCCGACCTGACGGCTCGGGCGACAGCCATGGTTCGGGAACTGTGGAGTGGTCCCCTGTGGGTGAAGATGACCCCCCAGGCCCCGAATCCTGGAGACGTGGCTCGATCCGCTCAGGACTCCGGAGCCGACGCCTTGGTGGTTGCAAACACCTGGCTCGGGATGGCCGTCGATGTTCAGAATCGTCGTCCTGTCTTTCAGCGGGCCGTTGCCGGGCTCTCCGGACCGGCGGTCTTTCCCCTGGCCCTTCGCCTTGTCTGGCAGGTAGCCGGTGCCGTCTCCATTCCGGTAATAGGCTGCGGCGGCGTCTCCTCCGGTGAGAATCTTCTGGCCATGGTTATGGTGGGAGCTACGGCCGTGGAAGTGGGAACCGGTCTCTTTGGAGATCTTCACCTTCCCGAGAGAATATTGGAGCAAGTGGCGTCCTACATGGACGAAGAGGGTGTGACCGATCTTGCCGACCTGATCGGTATTGCCAGATGAGACAAACAGGATGAAAGACGTGGAAGGAGGAACCCCTGTGGATAGAGATAAAGACTTGCCGTTGATCCTCGCCCTGGACCTCGACACTCTGGCCGGGGCCAGAGGCACGCTGGACATCGTTCGAGATCGAATCAGATACGTGAAGATAGGCCCCAGGCTTTTTGCTCTGGGAGGTGTTCCATTCGTGACCGAGATGGTGGACTACGGCTTTAAGGTCTTCCTGGATCTGAAGCTTCACGACATCCCCAACACAATTCGATTGGCTGTCCAGGCCTTCAGCGACATCGGGCTCTGGTCCTTGACCCTTCATGCTGCCGGAGGACGCCGGATGCTGGAGGAAGCCGTATCGGCTCGGGACCGCTCCCGGTCGTCCATGAAACTCTTTGGCATATCTGTCCTTACCAGCTTTGATGACCGCCTCTGGAACGAGGCTACTCCTGGTTGTCCCATGACTGATGCCCTGAGAAGCCGCTCCTGGCTCTGTGATGATGTTGGACTGGACGGGGTTGTCTGCTCCCCTCTTGATCTGCCTATCATCGGCGAAGGACGGGAGGGCTTCCTTAAGGTCGTCCCGGGAGTTCGTCTGGCCTCCTCGGAGGACGACCAGACCAGGGTTGCCACCCCCGCTCAGGCCTTTAAAAACGGTGCGGACTATGTGGTCATGGGGCGGCCAATCTACCGTGCCGACGATCTGGACCAGGCCATGGACCGGATCACCAGTTCCATAAAGGAGGGGCTACTGTCATGACCGTTCAGAATACAATCGAGGAGATGATGATCCAGTCGGAAGCGTACCTCAAGGGACATTTTCTCCTCTCTTCGGGGAAACACAGCGGCCACTACATGCAGTGTGCCATGATGCTTCGCTGTCCTGATAAGGCAGCCTTTGCCGGTCAGGCCATCGCCCAGGCTCTGGAAGGGATTGCCGTGGATTTCGTTGTCTCGCCGGCCATCGGAGGGCTCATCATCGGTCATGAGGTCGCTCGAGGGCTGGGTGTGCCCTTTTTGTTCTGTGAGCGGGAGAACGGGGCCATGACCCTGCGCCGGTTCCCGGTAGAGCCCAACCAACGGTTTGTGGTGGTGGAGGATGTCATCACCACCGGCGGATCGGCTGCCGAGGTGGGGGAGCATCTCCGGGAACGTGGTTGCATCTGGGAGGCTACGGCCTGCATCGTCGATCGGAGCGGAGGAGCCCACCGGTTTGACAACGACCCCATCTCCCTGTGGGCGACCTCCTTCCCGGTCTACGCTCCGTCGAACTGTCCGCTGTGTGATCAGGGAAAACCCCTGTGCAAACCCGGCAGCCGTCCGGGGGACCGATGATCCACCGCTTCTCTCAAGTGCTCAAAGGGACCGTCCTTCTGTGGATAGTATCTCTTCTCATGGCATCTCCCTTGTGGGCGTCCCGATGGCCTCTTGCCGTCACTCATCCCTGCCTTTCGTCTCTGGTCGCCTTTATCGGAGGCGCCAACATTGTGGTACAACCACTAGCCCGATGGGATAGAGGCCGGCTGGTCAGACTTCACCCCGACTTCCAGGGCCTTTCAGCGTTGGCCCTAGATCGTCGGGATGCTGCTGTCTACGGTCTGGATCAGAACGCTGATGTGGTCATCACTCTCTATCGAGACTTTCCCGTTGATCGACCAATCGAGGAAGTTTTCTCCGATCCTGCCACGTTACCCTTTCTGGGCCAGAGAGTATTGGGCGCCATCTCCGGCTTAGACCCCGATGAATACGAATACTACCAACGTCGCCTTGCCGAATTTCAAAGCCGGCTGGATAGTACCGTCTCCATGGGACGCCGAATTCTCAAAGGTGCCAGGATACTGATATTCTCCGAGACACTTGAACCCCTCTTTGTCGCCGCTGGGTGTAACGTCACCCTCCCGTCGGAGGATTTGCTTCTGGCTCTTCAGAGTGCTCTCAAGCCTCAAAGCGGACTTACCGAAAAAAAACTGATCGACCTGTTGAATCGATGGAGCCAGGATATGGATGCCGTTGTCGTGGGCCAGGAGATGAACGGCAAGATTTTGAAGCTCATCCCCGAACTCCCCAAGTGGATAGTAGCCGTTCCTCTGGACGAATCGGTCGATCCCCTGGTAGTCCTCTACGATAGATACCTTGCGGTGTGGAACGTCCTTCGATCCGACCAGGCTCGAAAACGTTGATAGATTCCCGTAAAAAAGGCCGCTCGACTCACATGTCGATCGGCCCTTTACAGGTCATCACATGCCTTCCGTAACCCTCAACGCCCCATCGCCTTGCTCAAAACGGCCGATGAGTGTACACTCCCCACAGCCCGAGTTCCGGGCCAGATCCATCACCCGATCGACAGCGTCGGGTGGCGTCGCTAAAAGCAAACCACCGCTTGTCTGGGGATCGAACAACACGTCTATCCTCTCCTCGGCAAAGTTCAGACCGGTCACCTGTTCGCCATACAGGTCACGGTTCCTATACGCACCAGCTGGAACCAAGCCCATGGCAGCGAGCTCCAGGACCCCGCCCATGATTGGCAGTGACGAGACATCCAGGAGCAAATCCACATCACCTGCCGAGAGCATATCCAGGCAGTGTCCCACGAGACCAAAACCCGTCACGTCGGTGCAGGCGTGAATTGTCCTTCTCAGGTCAAGAGGCATATCCAGAGGCAAACAGTTCAACTTTCCCATCCATCTGGCGGCCTCATCGGCCCATCGGGGATTGTCCAACATGTCAGCCTTGACCGCCGTGGTGAGGATACCGCTCCCCAGCGGCTTGGTGAGGAGCAGCTGATCCCCGGGTCTGGCCCCACTTACCCTCCAGAGAGCCTCTCGTTCCACCTCGCCGAAGACGCATAAGCCGTACTTGGGCTCCTGGTCCTCAACGCTGTGCCCACCGGCCAAAAAAGCTCCTGCTTCCGAAACCGCTTCGTGCCCACCCTTCATAACCTCCTTCAACGTGCCAAGAGATAGGGCTTTCACGGGAAACGCGACGATATTCAGGGCGATAAACGGACGCCCCCCCATGGCGAAAACGTCGCTGATGGCGTTGGCAGCGGCGATCCGGCCCCATTGCCTGGGGTCGTCCACCACAGGTGTGATGAAATCCAAGGTCAAAATTCCCAGTCGACGATCATCAATTGTCCACAAAGCGGCGTCCTCTCCGCAGTCCCATGTCGTGATGAGACGGTCATCCTCGGGAAGCGGAAAGGATCGAAGCATCTCTTCCAGGTCCGCCGGACCTATCTTGGCGGCTCAGCCGCTGGTCTGAGACATCTCCGTGAGACGAGCCATGGATAGTTCCTCCTTCGCATAGTATAAAAAACATGCATCATAATTATACACTATATGCATTGTATGTGTCAGAAGAAGAGAGAGTTTTTTCTCTTATCGGGTGCCTTCCTCGTTCGTATGGGGTCGATATCGATAACACGTAGATACATACGAAGAAGGAGCTTTAGTTCCAGAGGCTGATGCCCCGTTGGCTTTCTTCCATCCGCTTTGCTCTTTGGTTTGCCGCTGTTTTTTCTGAAGCGCTAAACATATCAAACACACGAGCATCCAATGAGCTTAAGACTGCCAATTTTGTCGTGGGCTTTATGCTTTCGTCTTTTGGGGCCTTCCGGTACAATAGCTGTAATGGAGAGGTGGTAAGGGAGGCGATCTTTGTGGAGTCCATCGGTGTGATTTCCGATACGCATGGGGATCTGTACTCGTGGCAGAAGGCCCGAAAACTCTGGGGTGATGTGGAGTTAGTGCTTCATGCTGGTGACGTTTTGGGTCATTTAGGCCAAGAGGCATCGGATCACCTCGCCAACGAGATGAATGAACTCCCCGTCCCTCTGCTCATCGCCCGGGGAAATTGTGATCGAGATGAGGATCAGGAACGGCTTCGATGGCCGCTCCTGTCACCGTACGTGATTCTGTGGTGGCATGGTCGAACTATTTTCATGGCTCATGGTCAGATATTTTCTCAGGTGCGGGATTGGGCTCGGGCGTTTTCACCGTCCCTGGTGGTGACGGGCCATACCCATGTGGCTTCTTTGGTTCGTGAGGGGCCAACTTTATACCTGAATCCGGGTTCAGCCAGTACTCCTCGAGGACGTGATCCTGCTGGAGTTGCCATAATTACCCGAGAGTCGGTGGAGCTCGTTACCCTGGAGGGTTTTCAGCTTCATGTGGAAAGATGGTAAACTTCACTTGGAAAGATGGTAAGCTTGGAAAGATGGTAAGATAGAGCAATTAAGATACGAACCGAGCAGAGGAGGTCTGTCCATGAGCCCCGCTCAGGAAAAGCAGAAGATCAACGAAGCGGATATGTACGCAGAGGATGTGAGGAAGGGGCAGGAGAAGATCATTCTGGTCTTCGGCCTGAACGAGGAGAATTTCGGTCTAGATGTTCGGGATATTCGGGAGATCGTCCGGGTTCCGCCCGTGATCACTCGTGTGCCGAATGCTCCAAGCTACATAAAGGGTGTGATCAATCTTCGTGGGACAATTGTTCCCGTTTTGGATATCTCGATCAGGATAGGCAGCGACTCCAACGAGGTGACGTCCGAGTCTCGGATTATCGTCGTGGAGTACTCGGATGTGCTTTTCGGTATCCTCGTGGACAACGTTCGGGAGGTCAATACGATCTATGAATCTCAGATTGAGCAGGTGACCGATCTGGAGTCTTCCGTGGATCAGGAGTTCATGCGTGGCGTCGCCAAGATGGATGACGGACGGCTTATCGTCCTTCTGGATTTGCCGGGCCTGTTTCAGATCGAGGTTCTGGTTGACGAGAGATAGGCGTTTTTCAACAGGGCTGCATGATCCTCGTTGACCTCCATACCCATAGCACTTGTTCCGATGGGACGGTCTCCCCTCAGAGGCTGGTCGAGCTGGCTTGTCGGTCATCAGTGGCTGTTCTCAGCCTGACAGATCACGATTCGGTAGAGGGGGTGCCGTCTTTTCTTGCTGCCTGCCAGCGGCATGGGGTTCGGGGGCTGGCAGGCGTGGAACTCTCCGCCGAATTTCCCTCGACGATGCATATCCTGGGATATGGCTTCGATCCTGGCCATGCCGGTTTTCTTCATAAGCTCAACGACATACGGACGATGAGAAATCAGCGAAATTACAAGATTATCGATCGTCTTCGGTCCATAGGTGTTGACCTGTCCATGGAGGAGGTACAGGCGTACTCGGGGGGGACGGTCGTTGCCCGTCCACATCTGGCTCGTGCGATGGTGGAGCGAGGATATTGTGCCACGATGAGAGAGTGTTTCGATCGGTACCTCAAGCGAGGGGCCCCGGGTTACGTTCCGAGGGTGCGACTTTCCCCACAGGAGTGTATTGAGTTGATCCGTTCGGCTGGAGGTCTGGCGGTTCTCGCACACCCGATCCAGACAGCCAGGGATATAGGCGATCTTAGGCCCATCGTGAAAAATCTCAAGGACATGGGACTGTGGGGACTTGAATGTGTTTCAGCTCATCATAGCCCTGAATGGGTGTTTCGGTACATGGAATTGGCCGGTGAGCTTGGCCTATTCCCCACGGCGGGGTCGGATTTTCATGGGGCTAATAGGCCGGGTGTGTCCCTTGGAGTGCTTGTCGACGACGATTTTCTGCCCTGGGCTCGACTCGGGGTTTCTCTGTAAGCCTGACACAATAAGGGAGGTTTTTTGCGTGAAGACCGTCGATTTACGGAGCGATACGGTGACTCTTCCGACTCAGGAAATGCGTCGGGTTTTGGCCGAGGCTCCTGTTGGGGATGCCGGCTATGGTGACGATCCCTCGGTTAATGAACTTGAACGACTGGGTGCCGAGATAACCGGGCAGGAGGATTGTCTGTTTGTCCCCTCGGGAATTATGGGAAATCTTATTGCGATTCTGAGTCACTGTCGTCGTGGAGATGCCGTGTTGGTGGGAGATCGGGCTCACATGTATCGATACGAGGGGGGCGGAATGGCCGTCCTCGCAGGGATTTTGCCCTATCTCGTTGACGATATTGCCGGTGTTCCGACGCCTGAGGCGATTCGTGCGGCCTGTCCCGTTCGTGATGTTCACTTTGCTCAGCCGTCTCTTCTGTGTCTTGAGAATACCCATAATGATCGGGGCGGTCTGGCCGTGTCACCTCAGAATTTTGCTCAGGCACTTGAGTCCGGTCGTGATGCGGGCCTTGCGGTTCATCTGGATGGGGCACGGATTTTCAACGCGGCTGTCGCTTGGGGGGTTGATATCAAGGAGTACACTGTCTCTGTGGACTCTGTTCAGTTCTGTCTCTCCAAGGGACTGGGCGCACCTATGGGATCTTTGGTCTGTGGATCCCAGGAGTTTATAGCCCGGGCCAGGTTCGAGCGAAAAAGGCTTGGCGGTAAGCTTCGGCAGGCGGGTTTTATGGCCATGGCAGGGCTCTATGCTCTGAAGCACCATGTCTCTCGTCTTGCCGACGATCATCGTAACGCCGAGCTGGCTGAGTCTCTTTTGATGGAGAGAGGGCTGGCGACGGAACCAGTCTTTCCTGGAACCCGACGGACGAACATGGTCTATTTTAATCTCCCCGAGAAGGTTCAGGACGTGCCGGCATTTGCGATGGCCTGTGCCCGTCGAGGGGTGTTGTTCAACGCTTCGGAGTCACCAAGAGTTCGCCTCGTCTTTCACCTGGGCGTGGAGGAGGAAGACGTTCGATCGGCGGTTTCCGTCATTCACGAGGAGGTCCAGCGGTTTTGATCAAGCAGGGTGACCTATGGCGTTGGCCTGTTCGTGTGATTCTCTTGGTCCTTGTCGTCCTGTGGGCTTTTGCCGCCTGGGGGGAGACATGGCAGGTAATGCGCGATGGGCGGCCCGTTGGGACAGTGGTGGTTCGGGATCACGACGGTGAGGTCTTCGTCTCCGTCGGTGAGATGGCTCGTCTGTTGGATTGCTCTCCCAAGTTGGTCAACGGCACGTTGAGGGTTCAGCGGGGGGCGACTCTGCTTCAGGTGATTCCAGATGCCGCAGCGGTCTGGCTCGGTCATGAGATAATTCCCCTGCGTCGAAAGGCTTTTTTGGCTGATCAAAGATGGTGGATGGACGCTCAGTCGGCTCTGATTACGATGGAAAAGCTCCTGGCAAAATCGGGCTCAGTGGCGGCTCTCCGATGGCGAGGCCAAGGCTCCCCCGAGGCGAGGACGGAGGATCCGCCAGAATCGACCGTCTCCTGCCCCTCTTCGAATCCTCCCGCTTCCTCTCGATCCTCGGTTCCCGTTCAGATCAGGTGGGGCGTTCATCCTGATCGGGTTCGGTTGGTGTTGGAAGGGGCAGAAAAGCCCCGCTATCGTGTGTTTAAGGACAGCGTTCGTTTCGATCTGTCGTCGGAATCAGAGACTCGCTCTCCCGATCCGGCCGTGGTGGTCTCGACCAAACCGTCGGGATCACGATGGACTCTGTCGGTTTTGGCCCGAGGCTGGAAGGTTCACGTTTTCGAGCTTACGGAGCCCGCACGTGTTGTAGCCGATTTTCTTCGTCCTTCTGAATCGAAGCCCACGCCGGCGTCCGATCCGTCTGTATCCGAGTCGTTGCCTCCGGCATCCAAGCCGTTGCCATCGTCGAATCCGTCCCCTCGCCATCCCCAGCCGAGTAAGAAGAAACGCCCTCTGGTCGTGATCGATGCCGGGCACGGTGGCAAGGATCCCGGTGCCAGGGGGAATGGGTATAAGGAAAAGGTGTTGGCTCTTCAGATCGCTCAGAAGCTGGCTAAGCACGTTCAGGCTATGGGCATGGACGCTCGGCTGACCCGCCAGGATGATCGGTATCTTCGCCTGGCGACGAGGACGTCGCTCGCCAACAAGTGGGATGGCGACGTTTTCGTGAGCATACATCTGAACGCTCTGCCAAAGGGGCGTCACGCGAAGGGAATGGAGATATATATCATGGCCCTGCCCACTGACAAAGATGCTATGGCTTTGGCGAGGATCGAGAACGCCGAGCTGGTGGATGGCTCTCAAGGGCGAGGGGGCGATGCCAAAACAGATATGTTGCTTAGCATCCTGGGCGACATGCAACAGAACAACAAGATCCGGGAAAGTACAAGTTTCGCCGAGGCGTTATTTGCGGCGGGGCGGAGTGGCAATTTGCCCATGCGACGAGTAGCCCAGGCTCCATTTTTTGTCCTCCGAGGAGCAGCTATGCCTGCGGTGCTCATAGAGACTGGCTTTATAAGCGAACGCTCCGAGGCACGACTTCTGGCCCATCCAGAGTATCAGGATAAGATTGCCAGGTGTATGTCCAAGGGTATCAAGGCGTTTCTACGATGAAAGGGGTTGGCTCCGAGATGGATCAGTTTGACGATGAGGCTTTTCGGGCGTATCGATCCTCCCGACGAAAACTCCGGGTTAATCGGGGAGGAGATGAGACTGGTGGTCCTTTACGCTGGATTTCTCGTCTTATGGCCTGGGGGGCATTGGCGGCTGTTTTCTTCGCTCTGGGATATGTTTGTTCTGGATGGCTTCTCAACTATATGGACGAGCGAGGTCTAGGGAGTCAGCCCGACGTGGTGTCCTCGCCCGAGCAGGTTGAGAACCTGATGAACTCAAGCGGTGAGGGCGTCCAGACTCTCGTTGATATGGGGCGCCGGGTGATTTTCCCTCTGTATGTTCCCGGTGCCAAGGGAAAGTTGACCCGAGTGGAGGTCAAGGTCCTGTCCGGGCTCATGGAGGAGGATCTAACTAAGGTTGTGAACGTTTTATTGGAACATCTCGAAAAGGAGGGCGTGTTTGCCTCTGATGTGGGGCTCAAGCATGTGTTCAGAGATGGTGAGATGCTGTATTTGGATTTCAACGAGTCCTTTAAGATCGCTCTGTCCAAGATGTCCGCCAAGAAGGGGGCCTTGGTGATGACCGGCTTGGTTCGGACCGTCGTTGAGAATTTTGTCCCGGTGACCCGGGTTCAGTTTCTCGTCGACGGATCTGTGGAGAAAACAGCAGGAAAGATTTCCCTGTCAGTGCCGTGGGAACTGAGAAAAAGTTCCTGATGGAGGGGGCCATGGCCGATAACGAGTGGCGTCGAGAGGACGGACGTTTGTGTGATGAGCTCCGTTCCGTCAGCTTGGAGCGGGGTGTCAATTGCTACGCGGAGGGCTCCTGTCTTGCGTCTTTTGGGAAGACGAAGGTCCTCTGCACGGCCTCGGTGGAGGAGAAGGTCCCGCCTTTTCTTCGAGGAACTGGCTCAGGATGGGTGACAGCCGAGTACTCTCTTCTTCCCCGATCGACGTCCACTCGGGTGATGCGGGATATCACTCGAGGACGGCTCAATGGCCGAAGTAGCGAAATCCAGCGTCTTATAGGCCGATCCCTTCGTGCGGCGGTCGATTTGAAGTCCCTGGGCGAGCGGACGATCTGGATAGACTGCGACGTTCTTCAGGCTGATGGAGGAACCAGAACTGCGGCCATCACAGGAGGTTTTGTCGCATTGGTGGATGCTCTGCGGGAGCTATGGCGCTCGGGGCGGTTGTCCTCCATTCCCCTGAGAGCTCAGGTGGCAGCTGTGAGTGTTGGGCGATTTTCCGGTGCTGTCATGACCGATCTGTGCTACCTTGAGGATTCTCAGGCCGACGTAGATATGAACGTGGTCATTGATGGGCAAGGTCGTTTTATAGAGCTTCAGGGAACCGGAGAGGGTGCTTCGTTCTCCAGAGACGAGCTGAACCGGATGCTGGACCAAGCATCTCGGGCTGTGGAGAAACTGACGATCCTTCAGGACAGGGTCATTGACATGGATGACGAGGAGGTCGAGGCCCTTGCGTCTTCGTGAGATGGTTATTGCCAGTGGCAATCGTCATAAGTTCGATGAATTTCAGCGTTTGCTGTATCCCCTGGGGGTGACTCTTCTGTTTGGAAAGGACTTTGCCTCTGTCGATGTGGAGGAGACGGGGAATTCTTTTTTGGAGAACGCCTCCCTCAAGGCTTGTGCCTGGGCATGGGAGACAGGGCGTCCTTCCCTGGCCGACGACAGCGGTATCGAGGTTACGGCTCTGGATCGTCGGCCCGGGGTGCGCTCTGCGAGGGTCGGCGTCGACGATGCCGCATGTCGTCAGTGGCTTTTGGATGCTCTGGCTGGGATAGATGACCGCTCGGCCTGCTACACCGCTGCTTTGGTACTTGCTCTTCCCGACGGCTCTATAGCTTGGTCCGTCGAGGAACACTGCTTCGGCGATGTCGCTCTTGAGCCTCGGGGGGCGAACGGTTTTGGGTACGATCCCCTTTTTATCCCTCAGGGGTACGAGATGACTTTTGGGGAGCTGGCGCCGGACGTGAAGTCCGTGATCTCTCACAGGGCGAGGGCTGCGAGATGTTTTGTCTCGTGGCTTGCGTCGAAGAAAAATATGATACAATAACTCGGCTGTGACCTCGAAGGTCATCGGCGCAACGGGAGGTTTGAAAAAATTATGAAGATCGCTATATCTCTCCTGCACGTTGTTCTGTGCCTGATCCTGATGGCTGTGGTGCTCATGCAGCACAGGAAACAAGGTGGGTTCGGTGGGATTTTTGGCGGTGGAAGTCAGGCCGATATGAGCGGCTCAAGCCAGTGGCAACGTTTTACCGCTTTGACCAAGATCACCGTGGTCGTCACGACTCTGTTCATGATCACCTCTGTGGCCTTGGTTATCATCTGACGGCGTCGTAATGTCTCATCGGTCCATATCCCGCCTGAAGGACGTGGCCGAGCTCTCCGTGTCGGATGACCGGCTCTCCAGTGCGACTCACGACGAGATCCTCAGGGGAGAGACTACGGATATCTATTTTGTCAAGACCAGAGATGTCCTGACAGCTGGCGGGCTTCTGGATACGCCTGTGACAGCCGAGATCTTTACAAGAAAACCAGGTGTCTTTGCCGGTCTTTCTGAGATATTAATTCTTTTAGCCGGTAGAGATATCAGTATGTGGGCTCTGGCTGAAGGGGATAACTTCGGGGAACGAGAGACTTTAGTCCGAATCAAAGGGTCCTATGGGGTCTTTGGAATGCTGGAAACTGTCTATCTTGGGATGCTGGCTAGTGCGACTGCCTGGGCCACGGCAGCTCAGGCGTGTGTCCAGGCTGCTGATGGCAAGCCTGTTCTTTGTTTCGGCGCCAGGCATGTTCATCCTGCGGTGGCTCCCGTGATGGAGAAGGTCGCGGTGACCATCGGAGGATGTCATGCTGCCAGCTGTATTCTCGGAGCGAAGCTCGCCGGAAAAGCCCCCTCGGGGACCGTGCCTCATGCGGCGATTCTCGTTGCGGGCGATACCCTCAAACTCGCCGAACTGTACGATCAGACCCTGTCCCCGGACGAACCTCGTCTCGTTTTAGTTGATACTTTCAAGGACGAGGCTGAAGAATCCCTTCGAGTAGCTCGGGCTCTGAGGGACCGTCTGTCGGGGGTTCGTCTTGATACGCCGGCGGAGCGAGGTGGCGTCACCCCGGAACTTGTCCGAGAGATTCGGTGGCGTCTCGATCAGGAGGGGTTCTCTAAGGTATCCATAGTGGCGTCCGGTGGGCTGAATCCCGAGCGGATCCGCCTTCTCTCCGATGCCGGTGTGGACGCTTTTGGGGTGGGGAGCTATATCTCCAACGCTGAACCCCGAGACATGACGATGGATATAAAAGAGGTGAACGGTCATCCCGTTGCCAAACGGGGTCGCTTGCCCGGGGTTCAGGAGAATCCTCGGCTTCGTCGAATTATATAAATCTGCTGCCTCCAAGGACAACCTTCGCCGACGGATGCGACAGGGGTGCCACACCCCTCCCCTTCGTCTTTTGTTGTACTGCCTGTCGGATGACGAGGCTCCCCAGGGTCCTGTGTTGTTTTTTGGATTGGTATGATGCAGTATGGTCCATTACACGTACCTGACGTATTTTTTGAACACTACAATAATCAAGGAGAGTGTTGGGTAATGAACGACAACCGCACCTTCATGGCTAAGAAAGAGACGTATCAGCGAAGTTGGTACGTTGTGGATGCTGCCGAGAAACCTCTCGGTCGTCTTGCAACTCAGGTAGCCATGGTCCTCATGGGTAAGCATAAGCCTACGTACACCCCTTACGTCGATACCGGTGACTTTGTTATCGTGATCAACGCCGAGAAGGTCAAACTCACCGGCCGCAAGGTGGAAAAAAAGGTCTACGGTCACAGTGGGCATCCCGGGGGGTTCAAGGAGGCCACCTATGGCGAGATCCTTGCCAAATACCCAGAGCGGCTTATCGAGAGGGTCGTCAAGGGTATGGTTCCTCGAAACAAGCTTCAATTTCACCGAAAACTCAAGGTCTATGCTGGGCCGAATCATCCTCATTCTGCCCAGAAGCCCACGGCGCTAGATGTCTAGTTTGAGAGATGGAGGGATATTGAACATGGACACTTCTTTTACCTGGGGCACGGGCAGGAGGAAGAACGCTATTGCCCGGGTCCGGATTGCTCCCGGCGAGGGGCAGATTCGGGTGAATAACCGTGAGGTTGGCGACTACTTTCCTCGGATGTGCTGGGTGGCTCAAGCCCTTGAACCTCTCAAAACGGCTGGTGTTGAGGGCAAAATCGATGTTTTCGTCAACGCTCATGGGGGTGGATTGACGGGCCAGGCTGGTGCTGTGCGACTTGGGATTGCAAGGGCTTTGATCAAACTCAACCCTGATCTTCGCCCTGTTCTCAAGAAAGCTGGAATGCTCTGCCGGGATTCCCGGATGGTTGAGCGAAAAAAATACGGCCAGAAGGGCGCTCGGGCCAAGTACCAGTTCTCCAAGCGGTAAAGAAATCCTTTTCTTTCGGTGGGACCGATTTCTCGGTCCCACCGATTTTTTGCATGTCCTTTGCTGTTGTCGTTGACCAGGAGAAAGGCAGGGATGTATGATAGGTTTTGCCCAGCACGTTTGCTGAAGACGAGGACTCTAAAAAGGAAGATGATTATGGATCACGATTCAGTTCCGTTGTATCGACCATTGGCACTCTGTCTGTTGCATAGATCACGTTGTCGCTGAGATTCGGTCTCTCTCCTTTGGGAGCCGCCGACGCTCTGCGGTGCCCGTAAGGAGGCTGTTGCCATGACTGGGATGAACCGCTTTCAGGAGGAATTCCCCCTCATAGAGGGATATCTACAGGAGAGAGCCTATCTCAAGGCTAAGGAGGCTCTCTCTTCCATGGAGCCCGCCGATGTCGCCGAGGGGTTCGAAGCTCTTTCTCCGACTCATCTCGTTCTGTATTTCCGACTTCTCCCTAAGGATCAGGCGATTGAGGTCTTCGAGCTTATGGATTCTGACGAGCAACAGAAACTCATCCAGCACGTTACCGACAGTGAGGTTGCCGAGATCATCGAGGAGATGTCGGATGATGATCGGACTGAGCTTTTCGACGAACTCCCTGCCAAGACGGTCAAGAAGCTTCTTCGACAACTTTCACCGACTGAGCGAATCCTGGCTAATCGTCTATTAAATTACCCAGAGGACTCTGCTGGGCGGATAATGACTCCTGAGTTCATCGACCTCAAGAGTCAGATGACGGCCGAAGAAGCTGTGGTTCGTATTCGGGCCACCGCCCGGAAGAAGGAGACCATCTACACCTGTTTCGTCATCGACGAGGCTCGACATCTATTGGGCGTGGTCGAGCTTGAGGATCTTATCATGGCCGAACCTCATACAAGAGTGGAGGCCATCATGGACGACGATCCCGTCTGTACCCTGACCACTTCCGATCAGGAGGATGTAGCGAAACTGATGTCCCGGTATGATATCCATACGATCCCTGTGACCGATAAGGAGGAGCGTCTCGTGGGTATCGTCACCTTCGACGATGTGTTAGATATTCTGGAAGAGGAGGCGACGGAGGACTTCGAGCGAATGGCCGGTATTCAGCCAGTGGAGGACAGCTATCTGGACGTCGGTCTCTTCACCATGGCTCGTAAACGATTCGTGTGGCTGGTGATCTGTATTCTGACCGAGGCTCTGACGTCATCGGTCTTAAAACATTATTCATGTACGATCCAGAGCGTGGTGTCCCTGACGTTTTTTATCCCCCTTCTTATCGGTACAGGGGGGAACGCCGGAACTCAGGCGTCGACATTGATGATCCGAGGCATGACCATTGGCGACATAAAAAAGAAAGATATAGGCAGAATTTTGCTTCGGGAAACCGGCTCCGGCTTGCTTTTGGGCGGTGCTTTGGCGCTTTTGGGGTTAGCTCGGGCTTTCATGTTGGAGACCGGACCGGAGGTCGCGTTCACATTGACCGCCGCTATCGTTGCCGTGGTGCTTATGGGAAATCTTGCTGGTGCTGTGCTCCCCTTGATTGCCCGATTCCTTAAGCTGGATCCGGCTATTATGTCCGGTCCCTTCATCACGACGATAGTCGACGTTTTTGGCCTGATTGTCTATTTCGAGATCGCTCGGGTCGTTCTGAGAGTTTAAGAGATACGAAGGAGAGGATGTATAGTATGCGTTTGTCCGTTCTCTTATACCGAACGAGCCTGGCGCTGTCCGTGCTTGTTATTCTTCCCTGTGTGGGGCTGGGAGAGGTCTTGGTCTCGGGGGATATGCTCTCAGTTGAGGCGGTCTTGAGCTTGGCCTACGAACATAACCCGTCACTTATGGCGACTGTTGCACGAGAGGAACAGGCCAGGCAGGAGATCAACCAGGCCGAGGCAGCCGCTCTGCCTCACTTGGGAGCCTCCTTGGTTGCCCGTTTCTCACATGAGGCCGCGACGTATCCCGTTGTGGGGCCCGCTGGTCCTCTGGGGTTGGCCTATGCGGGATACCGAAATGCGTATCAGGCAGGTCTCTCTCTGAACTGGATCATCTACAGCAGCGGTGCCGTCTCCGGCACGATCCGGGCTAAAAAACTGGCATTTTCTGGTGTGAGGGCCAGCTCGGTGCGAACCGGTCAGGCGGTGGAGAACGCTGTGCGGAAGGCGTACTACGGTCTTCAGCGTGCCAGGGCTAAGCTCTTAGTGGCGCAGGATTTTTTGTCCCTGGCAGAGAAGCATCTGACCCAGGTGGAGTCTTTCTATACCTATGGAGTCGTGGCCAAGGATCAAGTGCTCCGGGTTCAGGTGGACATCGCGGACGGTAAACTGAACGTTATTCGGGCCTCCAACGCCGTAAACGTAGCCTGGCGGGCTCTGGAGCGGGCTGTGGGAATCGATCTTCGCGAGGATCACCACATGCCCGAGCCTCAGACGGAGGTCCAGGTTGTTGCCCCTCTGGCTGGCAATTTGGTGGAACAGGCTATGACGAAGCGTCCCGAATTGGTCGCTTTAGAGTGTTCCCGTCGCTCGGCTTTGGCGTTGGCTGGAGCTGCTGCTGGTACCCGGGGTCCTCAGGTCGGCCTCAAGGGGGAGTTGAAGAATACCGACGATTCTTTTTTCCCCAACGATGACGATGATTGGGTGGTTACTTTGTTTGCCACGTGGGAGCTCTACGATGGCGGGGAAAGCAAGGCCAAGGAAAGGCGCGCTCGGGCTGCGGCTGCAGAGATGCTTCACTCGATGGATGATCTTCAAAAACAGGTGGAGCTGGAAATTTCGTCGGCTCAGTTGAATCTGGAGTCAGCCTTTCAGCGGATAGAGGTCGCTCGAAGTCAGGTCGCCAGCGCCGAGGAGGATTATCGAATGGCTGTCAAACGATACTCTGCCAGTGTCGGGACCAACATAGATGTTCTCGACGCTCGAGTAGCACTGACCAATGCCAGAACCCAGCTTGTTGACGCCGTGTACGATACATATTCAGCCCGAGCCGATCTCGACTATGCCATGGGCGTCTCCCGCCGCTTTATCCTGGACTCCGAGAGTGTCAATAACCAAAGCAAAGACCTCCCTCAGTGTTCAGAGAGAAAATCACGGTAAAGTTCTCCTGCTCAGGGATTCTGGCATGGGGTGATCAGGTAGGGGTTTGTGCGTATTCACAGCTCCGTCCCTCTTGCATCTTGATACGTCGTCCCTTCTGCATACCCCACATCTGAGCGGATAAAACCTTCCTGGTCCCTCCCCCCCCTGATCGTGATCCTGGGGCTTGATCCTGTATGCGGCCTCAGCGGAACTGTTTCTTACCCTGTGCCTGGTTCGTCTTGTTGTATCAGACGAACAGGTCCAGGGCACCGCCGGCATTCAGGTCGACGTAGCCCTGGTCGGTAAGCTTCAGTGCCGGGATAACCGACAGAGACAAAAATGCCATGACCATGAAGGGATGTTCGGGGGGAGAACCGAGGGCTTGAATCGCCGTCTCCAGTTCCTGGTAGCGTTGTGCAAGATCCTCGGGATGCTGGTCGCTCATGAGCCCTCCTACAGGAAGAGGCAGGCGGCCCAGCACGTCTCCGTCGTCTACGGCGACGAAACCTCCTCCCATCTCCCGAAGCGCGGTCAGGGCGGCAATCATGTCTTGATCGTTTGTTCCGATGACCCCGAAATTGTGAGCGTCATGGGCTACCGAGGAGGCCAAGGCGCCTTGTCTCAATCGCATGCCGTGTACGAAACCTAGGCCAAACCGACCGCTTCCTGTGTTTCGATCCACAACGACCATCTTCAGCAAGTCCCGATTTGGATCGGAGACCACTCTTCCGTCGAGAATCGTTGGAGGCAGGGTGAGGTGGTCGGTGATCACCTGGCCTGGTTTGACTCCGATGACCCGGATGGATGCCTCGCCCCGGGCAGGGATGAGCAGATCCTTCACGGAGGGAAGCGGCGTGTCTCTCCTGGGCGATGGGTATTGTCGTTCCCTGGGGAAAGGGCCTTCCACCAGGATTCCATCTTCGACGACGAGTACCCCATCCTTCCAGACCAAACATGGGATGCACGTTTTCAGAGAGTCCACCAGTACCATATCCGCTCGGTATCCTGGTGCGATGGCTCCTCGGTCTCTCAGGCCGAAGTACTCGGCGACCGAGAGGGTCACCATCCGGAGGGCTGCCAGGGAGCTGATTCCCAGATCCTGCGCCATGCGTATTTTCTCGTCCATGTGGCCCCGATCGATCAGGTATGGGACGTTCAGGTCATCGCTGACCATCATACATCGGGAGCACCGGCGCTCATCTTGAACTATGATGGGAGCCAGGTCCTCCAGGTTGTGTTCGCTGGCACCGGATCGGATCATGAGCCACATGCCGAGCCGAAGCTTGTCCATGGCCTCGGGGATCGTGTAGGACTCGTGGTCCGAGTCGCATCGGCTCAGGAGATAGGCGCACAGGTCTTTGCCCATCAGGCCCGGAGCATGTCCCGTTCGAATCTGATCTCCCGAGACCAGGATCTTGGCCCAGACCGCTGGGTCACCGCTCAGTACCCCCGGATAGTTCATCACCTCGCCGAGGGCGGTACACCATCCCCTACGAAACATTTCGGTCAAGGCCAGGGCATCAAGTTCCTCAAAGGGGGTCTCGAAGGAGGAGGCAGGCACGCAGGACGGAGCGTTGAGAAAAACGTCCAAGGGGAGTTTTCGGGACGCCCGGTGCATGTACTCCAGTCCGGCCATCCCCGATGTGTTGGCGATCTCGTGAGGGTCAGCAAAGACGGCCGTGGTCCCTCTGGGAAGGACGAGTTCGGCGAATCCTTCAGGGCTGACCATGGTACTCTCTATATGGCAGTGTCCGTCGATAAAGCCGGGAAGGAGAACCCCTCCGCCCCCATCTACAGTCTCAACACCCTCGTAATCCTGACCGATACCCACGATCCGATCTCCAGATACAGCGACGTCGGCCCTGAGTATCTCGAAACTGAAGAGATTGGGCACCATCACGTTAGTGATGACCAGATCAGCAGGGATGTCTCCCCGAGCCTGTGCTAGGTTGTGCGCCACGTTCACCTTGCCTCACTCCTTTCCTTTTTGGCCTCTTTCAACCGAAAAGGGACAAAAGAGGGACAAGGGCGGAAAGGCACCTCGTCCCTCAGCGATTCCGGGCTCTGCCCTTTAGACCAACAGTTCTTTGAGGAGGAAGACGGCGAAGAGTCCCCACATGATCGGGCTGATCTCGTTCCTGCGGCCGGCCACGAATTTGAGGATGACGAAGGTGAGGATGCCGAACTCGATGCCCGTGGCAATGCTGTAGCTGAAGGGCATCATGAAAACGGCCACTGCGGCGGGAACCAGGTCGGTGAAGCTGGAGAAGTCCATGTCTTGAAGGCTCATCATCATGTACACGCCTACCATAACCAAAGCCGGTGCTGTCGCGCAGGCCGGGACGATGGAGACGATGGGGCTGAAGAAGATGGCTAGAAGAAACAACAAGGCCGTGACCAGGGCAGTCAGGCCGGTTCGCCCACCCTGCTCCACACCGCTGGCGCTTTCAACGAAAGACGTGATGGTGGACGTTCCGATCATGGCTCCGACTGTGGTCCCAACGGCGTCGGCGAAGAGAGCGCTTCTGGCTTTGGGGAGGTTGCCCTGGGCGTCCAGCATCCCGGCTCGGTTGGTGACTCCGACCAAGGTCCCTACCGTGTCGAAAAAGTCGACGAAAAAGAAGGTGAAGACGATGATCCAGAAGGTGCCGGTGGCCAGTTGAGAGAAGTCGAGTTTCATAAAGATCGGGGCGATGGAGGGCGGCATAGATACAAATCCCTGGGGCATGGGGGCCACTCCCAGAGGAATAGCGAGGGCAGTTATCGCGAGAATTCCCCAGAGAATGGCGCCTTTGATGCGGTGTGCCTCAAGGCCCATCATAATCACAAAGCCGAGGAGGGCCAGGAGCGCCGGTTTAGCCGCCAGGCTTCCGAGCCCTACGAGGGTGGCTGGATTGTCGACAATAATACCAGCTCCTTTCAGGCCAATCAGGGCGATGAAAAAACCTATCCCCGTGGATATCCCGATCTTGAGGGACTTGGGGATGCTGTTGACCACCGCTTCCCGGACTTTGGTCAGGGTGAGAAGGATGAAGATGATTCCTTCGATGAAGATAGCGGCCAGGGCGACTTCCCAGGATATCTTCATACCGATGACCACGGAGAAAGCGAAGAAAGCGTTGAGCCCCATGCCACTGGACAGGGCTATGGGGTAGTTCGCCATGATGGCCATAAGGGTGGTGGCGAAGGCGCTGGCGAGACACGTGGAGACCATTACCGGGCCGAAGGGCATGCCTGCTTTTGAGAGGATACCTGGGTTTACGAAGATGATATACCCCATTGTCATGAACGTTGTGATCCCCGCCATGATCTCGGTGCGAATGTCGCTTCCTGCTTCTTTCACCTGAAAGTGCCTATCGAGCCAGCTTGTCACGATAATCCCTCCCATGCAATTATTGATGGTGCTTTATTTAAGTATGCTAATATTATTGTACCGTGAGCTTTGGGGTTTTTCAACGGAGAGGCTGTTGGTTAGAATCACGTTTTTGAATGTCATATGCGTGGTTTGACTTATGAGTTGTTACAAAGGAGGTCTTGTATGAACAAAGTTTATGTCAGTCATCAGATCCCAGAGGTCGGTCTCAGCCTCCTTCGGGATCGGGTGGAGCTTCGGGTGTGGCAAGGGCCTGGTCCTGTTCCAAGGGAGGTCTTTTTGAATGTCGTATCCGACGCTGATGGGGTTATCGCTACCTTGACCGAGCGGATCGACGGCGAGTTCTTTGATCATGCTCCCCGGGTGAAGGTGGTGAGCAACTACGCTGTGGGCTACAATAATGTCGATGTGGCAGAGGCAATTGCTCGAGGCGTTCGGATTACCAACACGCCGGGTGTTCTCACCGAGGCTACGGCCGACGTGGCCTTTGGATTGCTTATGGCAGCTGCCAGACGTTTTTCCGAGGCCGAGCGATTTCTCAGGTCTGGTCAATGGCTCTGTTGGCATTCCACCATGCTCCTGGGGCGGGAGATCTTCGGGGCAACTCTGGGACTCGTGGGATATGGACGAATCGCTCGGGCTGTGGCCCGGCGGGCACGAGGCTTTGGGATGACGGTGCTCTATCACACGCCGAGTGGCCCCAAGCCCGATGTACAGGATGCCAGTTGGGTTCCTCTGGAGGAGCTTTTGAGGAAAAGCGACTTTGTGAGTCTTCACTGTCCTCTGACTGAAGCCACGCACCACCTTATCGGTGCGGCGGAGCTGGCCGCGATGAAACCCGACGGAGTACTTATCAACACGGCTAGGGGCGATGTAGTTGATCAAGAGAGTCTAGTAAGGGCTTTAAAAGATGGAAATATCATGGCCGCTGGTCTGGACGTGTATAGTGACGAGCCTCTTGCTGTGGATGATCCGTTGCTCAGTTTGGACAATGTTGTCTTACTGCCTCACATCGGTAGTGCTACAAGGGAGGCTCGTGAGGCGATGGCCGTCATGGCCGCGTCCAACGTGTTGGCGGTTCTCGATGGAGATTCGCCGAAAAATCCTGTGAATTAAAGACGAGGGAAGGGAGAGAGTGTCTATGAGGAGAAGGTTGAGGACGATCAGTGCTCTGCTGTTGGTCATACTGTTGGCGTCTCCTTGTTGGGCGTCTTTGCCCCGAAGCGGCCACGTGGACGGAGTGTTCGGTCTTCGGTGGGAGAAACCCCACGTCAAATCGGGGCGGCTGTACCTGACGGTGATGAACGATAACGCGCTTTTTCAGCCCCTTCAAGCAAGAGTGTCTCTAAACGATGGAGAAGGAAAGAGCGTTGCTACGGCGGTCTTCGACGTGGGAATTCCCCCAAAGTCGTCGCTTCGGGTGTATGGAGTGCTTGAGAACATCGGAGACCTGGAGACGGTCGAATCTTTCCGTTGGGTTGTCCAGTGAGAGCCTGAACCCGAGCATTTCCGTTATATGCGAGGTAGTACCGGACGGTACACATCCCGGTACTACCTCGTTCTTTCGCCTGTATATGCAGAAGATGTGAGAAAAACCTCTAGGAAAGGGACTTCAGGAAGGTCTCAAGCCGATTCATCCCCTCGGTGATCTCGTCCGTGGAGTTGGAGTAGGAAACTCGAATGAATCCCGGTGCCAGGAAAGCGCTGCCCGGTACCACGGCAACGTAGGAGGATTCCAGGAACTTCTTACAGAAGTGAACGTCGTCGGCGATGACCTCGCCCTCGTAAGCTTTGCCCAGGCATGGTCGGATGTCCACCAGGACGTAGAAAGCTCCCTGAGGTTCGGTGAAGGAAACCAGAGGCATGGCGTCGATGAGTTTCAGAATAAGCTTCCGCCGGGCAGCAAACTCCCTGTGCATGGCCTTTACGTCATCCTCGGCTTCGCGGAGGGCTCCCAGTGCGGCGTACTGAGCGATAGAGCAGGGGTTGGAGGTCAGGTGTCCCTGAATGGCCCCCACCTTTGAGATGATGTTCGAGGGGCCCAGAGCGTAACCGATGCGCCAGCCTGTCATGGCGTATGCCTTGCTCACACCGTTCACGATCACCGTTCGATCCCGAACCTCGGGGACCAGAGCGACGATCTGATGATGCTCCCCGTCGCCGTAAACTAGACATTCGTAGATTTCGTCGAAGATGAGGATCAGATCCTTCTCTATGGCCAATTGTGCCAGACCGACGAGGGTGTCACGGTCGTAAACGGCCCCCGTAGGATTGTTCGGGGTGTTGACCATGATGCACTTTGTCTTTGTATGAATTGCCTCTCGAACCCGTTCGAGGTTTGGTACGGAGTCGGTGTCCGATGTCTCGACGACGACCTCTTTTGCGCCGCAGAGCCGAATCTGTTCCACATAGCTTACCCATGCGGGAGCAAACACTATCACCTCGTCCCCTGGGTCAACCAGGCAGCTTAAGGCCTCGTAGAGGAGTATCTTAGCTCCTGCCCCCACGACAACCTCCTCTGGACGATATTTCAGGCCGAATCGCTCTCGGTAGTACCGACAGATCTCCTCTCTAAGCTCGGGGATCCCTGTCCCCGGTGTGTAATGGGTGTGACCGGCCTCCATGGCCTCTTGGGCGTAGCGAAGAGCCGATTCCGGTGATGTGAAGTCGGGCTCACCAGCTCCGAAAGAGATCACCGGTTTCCCCTCCCGTTTCATCGTTTTGGCTTTGGCTACTACCGCTAAAGTAGCTGAAGGTTCTAAATTGCTGGCTTTCGTGGAAAGAATCATATCGTCGTTCATCTCCTCCGTAGGACTGTGTATATCAAACCCATTTAAACAAAAAAAGGGTGGAAAATCTACAAGGGATATCGTCCTTTCGTCGAAAGTCGTTTATACTTATTATACGGACGTGACGATACACATGTTGTCTGTCGACATACCAGAGTTGGAGGAAGGAGGAAGTATAAATGGACATTCGTTTCGTAACTCGCAACACCAATCTGTCCGATGAACTGAAGGAATACATGGAGAGGAAACTCTCCAAGCTGGAGAAATTTTTCCCCAAAATCCTGGATAACCAGGTTGTACTCAACCTCACCCGAGGCATCCATGTCGTCGAGGTGACCTCCAACGTCAACGGAGTTATCATGAGGGGGGAAGAACGAGACAGCGATCTCAGAAAGGCTTTCGACATCGCGCTTAAAAACCTGGAAAGGCGGATCCGGAGGCATAAGAAATATCTTACCGACCGTGCCCATCTCAAGACGCACGATATCTCGTTCAACTTGGACGGTGTTCTATCTGATGTGTACCAGCCAATGGAGGAGGAGCAGCAGGAGGATATCGTCAAGGTTAAGAAAGTTCCCCTGAAGCCTATGAGTTCCGAGGAAGCCTGTATGCAGATGGATCTTTTGGGGCATTCCTTCTTTATCTTTGCCAACCCCGACGATGGGGCTGTGAACGTGGTGTATAAAAGGAAATCCGGAGGGTACGGCCTTCTTGAGCCTGTGACAAAATAGTCGTTGTCATCCCAAAGGGGCCTTGGCGGCCCCTTTTCGTATTTTGCCGATGAAGGGAGTACGGGCATGCACGAGATGTCTCTGGTGTCGGCTCTCCTTGACTCTCTCCAGGAGATGAAGGAGGCCCATGACTGGAAAGCTGTCATCTCGGTTACCTTGAAGGTCGGAGCCATGAGACAGGTGGTCCCTGAGACGATGATCTTTGCTTTTCAGGTCTCGGTTCGGGGGACTTCTCTGGATGGTGCGACTCTGGTTCTGATTCCCGTACCTGTTCGGTTTTTCTGCGCGGCATGCGGTGCCCGATGGGGCCGGGAGAAACTGGGCTATCTCTGTCCGTCCTGTGGGGGGATGGACGTGGTGCTGGAGCAGGGAATGGAACTTGAGCTGGATTCTGTGGAGGTTGAGGAATGATGACGACGAAAAAGATCGACGTGCAACAGGCTGTCATGGCCGAAGACCTGGGCTATGCTGAGAGAATCAGGCAGGGTCTTGGCGTAAAGGGGGTCCTCATGGTCAACCTTATTGGATCGCCGGGATCTGGAAAGACGACCCTCCTGGAAAAAACCCTGGGGCGAGATGGTCTTCGAGCGGCGGTGATCGAGGGAGACGTGGCTACCGATAGGGATGCTCAGCGGATTGAGGCTACGGGGACCCCGACCATCCAGATCAACACAGATGGCGGCTGCCATCTGGAGGCTCACTGGGTAAACGATACCCTGGACGAGTTGCCCCTCGACGAGCTGGATATCGTCTTCGTTGAGAACGTGGGGAACTTGGTATGCCCAGCCGAGTTCGATATCGGCGAGGACCACAAGGTGGCCATCTCATCGGTTCCTGAGGGACCGGACAAGCCCATGAAATACCCCCTGCTGTTTACCGAGGCTTCGGCGGTGATACTGACCAAGACGGATTTGTTACCGCATGTCCCTTTCGATCAGGACCTTTACTGGGATGACGTGATCAAGCTCAACCCCAGGGCGGAGCGTTTCGGCCTGTCCTGTCTCTCCGGTGACGGGATGGAACGGTGGCCTGATCTCTTAAATCGGTGGCTTCGAGAGAAACGGAAGGGATGATCGAGAACCGTATTCTCGGCCCCCTCAACCCTCGTCAGAGGGATGCTGTCGCTCACGAGGGGAGTCCTCTTTTGGTCCTTGCCGGGGCGGGAAGCGGCAAGACCAGGGTGCTGACCAGCAAGGTGGCGTGGCTGATCGGACGAGGGATACCGGCCTGGCGGATTCTGGCTGTGACCTTCACCAACAAGGCCGCTCGTGAGATGAGGGACCGAGTGGAGTCCATGGTGGGGCCGGACGGCCAACACAGCCAGGTCTCGACATTTCATTCTTTCGGTCTTCATATGCTCTTTCGAAACAGAGATATCCTTGAGGTACGAGGATACCGCCCAAATTTCGTGGTCTTCGACCGAAACGACTGCCTGTCTCTCGTGAAGAAACTCATGAAAGAGCACGGGCCTCTGCCAGAGGAGACCGAGCCGTCCTGGGTTCTTGAATGTATTTCTCGGGGCAAGGTCGCGGCCGATCCGACCACCATGAAGCCAATTCTTGACGATTTGGTGAGCGACCTGTACGATCGATATCAATTATCTCTTAAGACTCAGGGAGCCTTCGATTTCGACGACCTCATCCTTATGCCCCTTCATCTTCTCACGACCGATGGAGAGCTTCTTGAACGAGAGCGGGGCCGTCTCGACTGGATCATGGTGGACGAATATCAGGACGTCAACCGTCCCCAGTTCACCCTGATCAGACTTTTGAACGGAGGATCGCCCAACCTTATGGTCGTAGGCGATCCAGATCAGTCTATTTATGGATGGCGGGGGGCCGATCTATCGGTTATCCTTGATTTCAAGAGTCATTTCCCCGGCGCGACGGTGGTGCTCCTGGAGCAAAACTACCGATCGTCCGGGACTATTCTGGAAGCTGCGAACTCCGTGATCGGTAACAATCTCAACCGACCGAAAAAACGCCTGTGGACCGATAGAGATGGCGGTGAGCTCATCAAAATCGTATCTGCCGGAGACGAACGGGACGAGGCCCATATGGTCATGAACGCCGTTGAATTCCTGATCGACCGGGGCTACCGATATTCCGATGTGGCGGTTCTCTACAGGATGAACGCTCTGAGCCGGAACTTCGAGCAGGAATGTATGAGACGAGGTGTGCCCTATCGGGTCGTCAAAGGAATGGCCTTCTATGATCGGAAAGAAATCAAGGATGTAGTGTCGTATCTCCGTCTTGCCGTCAACCCAAGAGACACCAGTGCCCTGGAGAGGATCGCAAACGTCCCTGCCCGAGGATTGGGGGCTAAGGGACGTGCGACCCTGGAGCGGTTTCTCGTTTCCTCTCCTCTGGATCCCCGCTCCCTCTGGTCGAAGGTGGCCGATGAAGGCTGTGGTCTCAAAGGTAAGGGCGGCACCGGGGCGTGCTCCTTGGCTGGGCACATGCTGGCTATTCTCGGTTTTGACGGCGATCTGAACGCCTCGGTCTCATATATTCTGGACATCGTTGGATATGGGGCGTATCTGGATAATGCCTACCCCGACCAGGCCGAGGAGCGACGAGAGAACGTCATGGAGCTCACGTCCCTGGCACTCCGGTCTCAGACCCTGGAGGATATTCTGGCGGAGATTGCCCTCTACACCGACCAGGAACTGGCAGTCTCGGTGAATGGGGTGAACCTCTCGTCCCTTCATGCTGCTAAAGGTCTTGAGTTCCCCGTGGTATTTATGGTCGGCATGGAGGAGGGAATCTTCCCTCATAGTCGGGCCCTGGACGGGGCCGGCGACGACCTGGAGGAAGAGCGGCGACTGTGCTACGTGGGCATGACCCGAGCTGAGGAACGCCTGTATCTGAGTTACGTCACCTTTCGGAGACTTTTCGGATCTATCATGCACAACGATGCGTCCCGGTTCGTCTGGGAGATCCCGAAGTCGTGTCGGGATGTGGAGGTACGAGGAAAGGGAGGTACGCGTCATGTTCGTTTTGGGGGTTACCGGGGATATCGGGGCTGGTAAGTCTACAGCAACGTCCATCCTGGCCTCCATGGGGGCCAGGTGCTTTGACGCCGACTCCTTTGTTCGGGAGCTCTGGACTCGGTCGGAGCTCTTGGATGCCGTTCGGGAACGGTGGGGGGACGGTGTTTTGGACGATTCTGGCCGAAGTATTCCGTCGGAAATATCGAATCGTTTTTTTGAGGACGAGGTGGAGTATAGATGGCTTTGCTCCCTCGTGCATCCCATGGTACGCAGAGAGATTGAGAGGGCTTTGACCTCGGAACGAGGGTGGGTTGTCGTCGAGATACCCCTCCTGTTCGAGAGCGCCGTTCCCCACTGGTGCGATATGACCTTGTACGTGGCGGCTTCTCAGGAGGTTCGGATAGAACGTAACAGGGGGCGCTTTTCCCAGGAGGAGTTGGAGCGTCGGGAGCGGTTCTTGCTGCCATCCGAGGAGAAACGTTCCCTGGCCGATCTGGTCCTCTGGAACGACGGAACTCCGAATGATCTGAGACGTCTCCTGGAACCTCATGGTCTTCAGATGGCCCGTATGGGATCGGTCTGTGCCGTCACGATGCAGTGTTCGTTCAGAAACGAGGCCTGTCGCCTCATTTCGTCACTCCTCCGGGGTCGGCTGGCCTACCAGGCTCGCCTGATCCGAGTGGAAACGGCCTACACCGGCTATGACCAGTTTCTGACGGAAAACTGGGAGGTCAGATTATATACTCTGATTCATCTGGTTCGGGATATCCATGGCGTCGCGGCGAAGGAGCTGAGGAGGCTTCCGACGCCTATGGTCGTGACCGACGTCTTTCGGGCCGACCCTCCCTTTATGCGAGCCGTCGGTGAGGCCTGTCGTTGAAGATCATCACCAGTCATGTCGGCAGTGACTTCGATTCTCTGGCCAGCATGGTTGCCGCTGGGAAACTCTATCCCGACGGCGTCCTTTGTTTTTCCGGTTCGGCGGAACGGAACGTCAGGGATTTCCTGAAACGGCACAGAGATCGATGGTCCGTATTGACGCCCCGGAAAATTCCCATGGATGAGGTTACCCAGCTGATCGTTGTGGACACCCGCTCAATTCGTCGGCTGGGAGTCCTATCCCCTTTGGTAGGGCGTCCCGACGTAGATGTTCACGTCTACGATCATCATCCGCCCTGCGTCGATCCGATCCCGGCCTCCTTCAGCCTGATCGAGCCATTGGGAGCGGCGGCGACCCTTATCCTCGAGGAGGTCCTTCGTCGTGGCCTCGTCCCTACCCCTCAGGAGGCCACCCTGTTTGCACTGGGGATCTATGAGGATACAGGCGGGCTGATCTTCGGCGGGACAACCGACAGAGACTACGATATGATGTGTCGGATGCGATCTTTTGGGGCCGATCTGACCCTCATCCCCTCGGCCGTGGAGTCGGGGATGTCCAGCCAGGAACGGCGAATGCTGGATATTTTGGTGGAAAACGCCTGGGAGCGCTATGTGGCCGGAGCACGGCTGGTTCTCACCAAAGCTACGGTTCAGGACTACGTCGAGGGGCTCTCCCTGTTTGTCCATCGGCTTCGGGATTTTTTCAGCGCCGACGTCGTCCTGGCAGCGGTCCGCATGGAGGGGCGGACCTACGTGGTGGCCCGAAGTCGTCAGGATATTCTGGACGTGGCGGCCCTTCTGAAACCGCTTGGCGGTGGAGGCCATCCTCAGGCGGCATCGGCAACCGTTTCTGACCGGGTGCCGAGCGATGTTCTGGATGAGCTGGAACGCTGCATGGAAGGGCGCATCGTCTCGGCCATCACCGTGGCCGACGTCATGACGAGTCCGGTTATGGCAGTGGACGAGGACAGCTCGGTGAACGACGCCTACCGGACCATGCTTCGCTACGGTCATTCCGCTTTGCCCGTCACCAGGGCTGGTGGGCTGATCGGTCTCATTACGAGGAAGGATCTGGATAAGGCCCAGCTTCACGGGTACGGTGAAGCCACAGTGGGGACCTTCATGACCGAGGGCGTCATTTCTATCTCATCCCAGGCGTCCGTCGAGGAGGCCCATCGATCCATGGTCTCCTATAATATCGGTCGTCTGCCCGTCCTCTACGGGGGAGAGCTTCGGGGTATCCTCACGAGGACGGATCTTCTGAGAGCCCTGTATCCGGCCTCGGTTTCCACGGAGTATCGAAGCGTGGGCGGCGAATATCCCTGGACGGAGAATCTGGCATCTTTGCTGGACGACGGCCTTTCTCCGTCGGATCGTGCTCTGATCGAACGGATGGGGCAAAGAGCTCAGGAGCTGGGAATGAGCGTCTATGTCGTTGGGGGATGTGTCCGAGACCTTTTGCTTGGGCGGTCGGTGATCGACCTCGATCTTGTTATAGAGGGGGATGTTCCAGCCTTCCTCCGATCCTGGGAGAGGGAAGGAGCCCAGGTTTCCGTCCATGAGCGTTTCCAGACTGGGACGGTTCGCTTCTTATCAGGACGGAAGGTGGACGTAGCGGCGGCTCGTCGGGAGTTCTATGAATTTCCCTCAGCTCAACCCACGGTCTCCAGCGATTCGTTGAAACATGATCTGTACCGGAGGGATTTCACCGTCAACGCCATGGCACTGGCTGTGGATCGACGGCGGTGGGGGACCTTGTTTGATTATTTTGGGGGACGTCGGGACCTGATATCGAGAAAGCTTCGAACTCTCCATAACCTGAGCTTCGTGGAAGATCCCACCCGAATCTTTCGGGGGGTTCGTCTGGAGCAGCGACTGGGGTTTGAGCTGGACGACAACGCTCTTCGGTCGCTGAACAACTGCGTTCATGGTGGTCTGTGGGCCGGGCTCTCTGGATATCGGCTCCGGTCGGAGATCGAGCTGTCCCTTCTTGAGCTCCGTCCGTGGCCTATCGTCCGCCGTATGGCCGAACTTGGCCTCTGGGAGCCTCTCTTCCCGGGGATTCGAGTGAATCTTCGGGTCTCTCAGGCTCTCCGGCGTCTCTCGATCGCGTTGCGACGGCTTGATCGAGATCTCATCCCAATGGGAGATGATCGATGGATCGCCGCCCTGGCCTGTCTCTTCCGGGAGAGCCCCGTCGACCTGTGCTCTCGGGCGGCCGATCGACTCAATCTGCGTACCCGAGAACGAGTCATCCTGGAGGATTGTCTCAATGGATTAGGTCCCTCTGAGGAGTCAATCGGTGGGAGGATGGAGAGGCCTTTTTCCTTGCTTGTGCAGAACCTGAGGACGCACTCTCCGGTAGCCGTCCTTTTCTGGGCTGTCGCCACTGATCGGTGGCGTTTCCGTCGTCGGCTTTTTCTGTACCTCACCAGGTTGGCCAAGGTGGCTTCTATGCTCTCTGGTGGTGATCTCCTGGATATGGGGTATCGGGAGAGCCCCGAGATGGGGCAGATTCTAGAGGAGCTTCTTCGAGCTCGACTTGACGGAGAAGTGGATACCAGGGACGATGAGATCCAGTGGGTTGTGCGTCGATTTCAGAGAACGTGAGAGAATGAAGGGAGACTATGAACACATGTCACGACAGATAGCCGATATCCTGCTTACCTTGCCCGCCGTGCTGTGGGCCATATCATTTCACGAATTCTGCCACGGATGGGTGGCCTATCAATTGGGGGATCCCACAGCACGAAATGCCGGTCGGCTTACGTTGAATCCCCTCGCGCATTTCGATGTAATTGGAGCTCTCATGCTACTGATCTTCCACTTCGGATGGGCCAAACCGGTGCCCGTCGATCCCCGGTATTTTGGGAAACCCCGCCGGGATATGGTCCTGGTCTCGGTGGCCGGTATTGCCGGAAATCTCCTGAGCGCCACGGTGACAGCTCTGATCTTGCATCTTATCCCCGGTCCCTTCCTGGCTATCCCCGCTCTGGGACGGGTCATGATTCTCATGGTGTACGTCAACATAGGACTGGCTGCCTTCAACCTCATTCCCGTTCCTCCCCTGGATGGCTCCAAAATCATCTATCCTCTGCTGCCGAGGCAGTGGATGCCCGGATGGTTCTTTTTGGAGCGTTACGGCATTTTTATCCTGTTGCTTCTGGTTGCTACTGGAGCCATCGGGGCTATCATGCGACCCATAATGGTCCTCTTTCTGAGGCTTATCCTGTAATATGGAAACTCTCATGAATCCCCTTGTGACGAACGACGACGGCGTGTACGCTCCGGGGATCTCGATTCTGACGGCTGCCTTGGCGCGGGAAGGGCTTAACCCGACGGTTGTGGCTCCTGATCGGGAGAGAAGCTCGGTTGGGCATGCCATCACTTTGACCCGTCCCCTTCGTGTATGGCCCGTGACGGGTAGAGTCTACCCAGCAGATGTCCCGGCCTACTGCTGTGATGGGACGCCGTCGGACTGTGTGGTCCTGGGAGTAGACGAGGTTGCTCCTGAGACAGACTGGGTAATCTCAGGGATCAACAACGGCCCCAATCTGGGAGACGATCTGACGTATTCGGGGACGGTCTCCGCTGCCATGGAGGGCACTATCTTGGGGCGACACGCTCTCGCCGTGTCCCTGAATTGCCACAGGGAGCACGAGGATCGCCGTTATGAGGACGCTGCGGAGATCGTTATTCGACTTCTGAGATGGGTGAGTCGATCACCGATCCCGTATGGTGTTCTCCTGAACGTCAACATCCCTAACCTTCCTCTGGCCGAGATGAAGGGGAT
This sequence comes from Dethiosulfovibrio peptidovorans, assembly GCA_002748665.1. Taxonomy (NCBI): domain Bacteria; kingdom Thermotogati; phylum Synergistota; class Synergistia; order Synergistales; family Dethiosulfovibrionaceae; genus Dethiosulfovibrio; species Dethiosulfovibrio peptidovorans. The sequence goes on from PDTB01000018.1 coordinate 75,456, forward strand.
CAAGGTTACCCGCCAAGGCAAGCGGGAGTATGCTGATAAGGTGACGCCCCTCACCGACCCTTTTGGTCGGGCATTCTATTGGGTTGCAGGTCGTCCCGAGGACGATCTGGTGGAGGGAAGCGATGTCTGGGCTGTGGCTCACGGTTTCGTATCCGTGACACCGGTCCATATGGACATGACCCATTACGATACCATGGCCTTGCTTCGTGATGGTGGTGTTGAGGGAGAGATGTTTTAGCCTCCACACCGGAGTTTTTGATACATCCTGTAAAAACGGGAGACCCTTTTTCTGGAGGTTTTTGTGATGACTCAGGGCATATTGCGACGATACGGCGATCACCTTCCACTTACGGATCAAACTCCAGCTCTCTCGCTCTGTGAGGGAGACACGCCGTTGATCCCCTTGTCCAATCTGGGGAAAAAACTCGGCATTGACCTGTACGCCAAGTTCGACGGTCTCAACCCCACAGGGTCCTTCAAGGATAGGGGGATGGTGCTGGCTGTGGCCAAGGCACTGGAGGTCGGTTCCAGATCGGTGATCTGTGCGTCAACCGGAAATACCTCGGCGTCGGCGGCAGCCTATGCGGCTCGGGCGGGGATATCCTGTTATGTGCTGCTTCCCGCCGGTAACGTGGCCTTGGGAAAGCTGGCACAGGCCATGGCTTATGGGGCCACCGTCATCCCTATCGAGGGCAACTTCGACGAAGCTCTCGACCTGGCCCGTCGAGGTGCCGACGAACTGGGCATGGCTATCGTCAACTCGGTCAACCCCTACAGGCTTCTGGGCCAGAGAAGCGCGTCGTGGGAGATCTGCGACGAGATGGGGAATTCTCCCGATTGGCTGGTCCTTCCCGTCGGGAACGCCGGCAACATCACGGCCTACAGGGAGGGATTCGAGTACTACGCCGCCCTTGGCCGATGCTCGGGGCTTCCCTGTCTCGTGGGCGTCCAGGCCTGCGGAGCGGCTCCTTTGGCCCTGGAGCGGGAGTTTCCCAACCCCGAGACGGTCGCTACGGCGATCAGGATCGGGCGTCCGGTTAACGGAGACAAAGCCAGACGTGCTGTTGCTGACAGTGGAGGATTTTTTCTGGCGGTCGACGACGATGAGATCCTGGAGGCGCAGCAACTTCTGGCGAGCTCGGACGGTGTCTTCGCCGAGCCGGCTTCCTGTTCTGGCCTGGCAGGGCTTCTGCGACTTCAATCTCAGGGCGAACTTCCTGAGAAGCTGAAAGTCGTCATGGTCCTTACGGGCAACGGTTTGAAGGATCCCGATGCGCCTCTCTCCCGGATAAAACCTCCCAAACCGCTCCCCGCTGACTGGGGGATCCTTCGGGAACGTTTTTCGTCATGATCTCCGTTCGGGTTCCGGCCACCAGCGCAAACCTGGGATCGGGGTATGACGTCGCGGGACTTGCCCTGACGTTTTACAACGAGTTTCACATCCGGGAGACCCTCCCAGTTGGCTCCTATCGTCTTGAGATCGTTGGAGAGGGGGCCAAGGAAGCTCAAAACCCCAGAACGAACGGGGTTATCCTGGGGTATGAGGCTGCCTGTCGTGAGTGGGGCATGACCCCACCGGGACTGGATCTCCTGAGCCTGAACTCCATCCCGTTCTGTCGGGGCCTGGGAAGCTCGTCGTCAGCGATCGTCGGGGGGGTCATGCTGGCTAACGAGCTTCGGGATATTCCCGTGCCCAAAGAGGATCTCCTGCCCATTATGGTCGCCCTGGAGGGGCACCCCGACAACGTGGTTCCTTGCTGTCTTGGGGGAATGGTGATCAGCTGTTGGGATGGGGCGAACCTTCGATACGTTCGTTTCCCTCGGGAGAGCTCTTCACCTGCCGTTGTGGTGGCCGTTCCCGATGTTCGAGTGCCCACCCCTCAGGCACGGACAGCTCTCCCCAGGACGGTGTCCATGGAGGACGCTGTGTTTAATCTTGGGCGCTCGGCCCTCCTGGCGGCTTCCTGGGGCACTGGACAATGGGATAATCTCTCATGGGCCATGGAGGATCGCCTGCATCAGCCTTTTCGCTCCGAGCTCTTCCCCGGTGGTCGTGAGATTCTGGAGGTCCTTCGGGAGAGCCCCGAGTGTGATGGGGTTGCCATCAGCGGTTCTGGCTCGACCATGCTGGCGTTTACCAGACAGTCGCCCGAAACCATCGCTCAATCCATGCGCCGTATCTTTGCCGAAGCTGGGGTCCAGTCCCGATTTTTCGTCCTGGACGTGGACGACGATGGGGCAGTGATCGACCGAATGTCGCCATGATAGCTTTGGATCATCTCCCGTATCAGGATGATCCTTACGAAGGCACTTTTGTTTTTGAGCTCACGACGGAAGATACATCGATATAATTTAGTCATTCTGTCGTGTGTGTGTTGAGTCGTAGTTCTTAGCATGACGTAGTCTTGGCTGAAACTATGTTGTAAATATAATTTCATCGTGATCCGAGAGGATGATAAGAGTGAAGATCTGTTATATGGATGGCGTTTTTATGCCTTTTGATCAAGCGGTTCTCCCCGCATCGGATCACATCATCCTTCGGGGGATCGGTGTCTTTGACTTGGTCAGGACCTACGACCGTCGTCCCATGATGATGACGTATCACCTGGAGCGACTTCAGCGGTCCGCTCTGGCCTTGGGAATTCAGAAATCCATGAGCCTTGAGGTCATGAAATCCATCGTTCGGGATGGTATTGCTCGTGTGGACGGAACCGGGGAGGTCCTGGCCTGTTTCTACATCACCGGTGGCGATCGATTTGTCGATGGCTGCAGCTTCCCGCAGCCTCGACACTTCGTGACTTTTGAGGAGCTGTCCCTTCCCGATGAGAAGCTCTATGCTCAGGGAGTTCGGCTTTTTCCTCTGGATCGGGAGCGACTCATGCCCTCGGCCAAGAGCATCGACTACAGCGCTGCCCTGGCGAAAAATAGCGCAGATCCCAAAGCCCTGGAAGTCCTGTACTGTCCTGGAGGCATGATCACCGAGGCTGGACATAGCAGCTTTTTTCTGGTTAAGGACGATATCGTGATTACAGCACCGGACGATCAGGTCCTTGCCGGGACGACCCGATCTCTCATCATCCAGCTTCTTGAGGAAAGCCGTATTCCTTTGGAACGACGTCCCCTTAGATTAAGCGAGGTGCAAGGTTCTCAGGAGGCGTTCATAACTGGATCGGTGAAGGAGATTATGCCGGTGGTCCAGGTTGGAACGATCACCGTAGGTTCCGGTATCCCCGGTCCCGTGTCTGCTCGGATTCGAACTCTCTATAGAAAGAACATCCCTCGGTGGCTGGAGTGATCGCCATCATCCTGGCATTCTCCAAGGTGGAATCCGTTTGTAGACGAGAACGGGTCTTTAGAGCCCCGATTTTTGGTTGAAGGTCCCTGTCAATTAAAGGTCGTGATGGGTTTGGTAGAAGGATCGATAGAAGGCCAGGTTTTTTTGGAGCAGCGCCGGGGTATCCAGTCCGTAAGGACAGCGGCTTGAGCATTGGCGGCAAAGGATGCAGTCCTCGATCTGCTCCATTTTTTTTCTCCATTTCTCGGACATGAAAGGACGCCAGGGCATTCGGCCCAGGAGAAGGGACATTCGGGCTGCTTGCGGAATGTCGATTCCCGCTGGGCACGGAAGACAGTAGCCGCAGGAGCGACAGAAGTCTCCGGCCAGATCGGTTCGATCCGTTTCGATAGCCTGCCAAAGATCCGACAGCAGAGGGGGCGATGCCTCCAGCTTGAGAAACTCCTCAAGCTCAGAACGTCTCTGGATGCCCCAGATGGGGACCACGTTTTCGAACTGGCGTAAGAAAGCGAAGGAGAGCCGGGCATCTGTTACCAGACCTCCCGACATTCCCTTCATGGCGATAAATCCCACGTCCAGGCGGGCACACAGGTCAACCAACTCCAGGTCTTTGGGGGCACTCAGATGGTTCAGAGGGAACTGAACAGTGTCGTATGCTTTAGACTGAACTGCCTCCATGGCTCGATCCAGGCTGTGGTTTGTGTAGCCGATGTACCGGACTTTCCCCTGCTCTTTGAGGAGAAAAAGCTCGTCGTACATTCCGTCCTCTCCCCCCGGTAGATACACTGTCTTGGGGTTATGAAATTGAAGGATGTCCACCCAATCTGTGCCCAGAGCCTTCAGGCTCGTCTCCACGTGGAGGCGAAGCTCTTCCGGAGTTGTGCTGTGGCTTTTGGTGGAAATGACAACTCTGTCCCGAATGTCGACCAAAGCCGCGCCGAGCTTGTCCTCGCTGTCGGTGTAGGATCGGGCCGTGTCAAAATATGTGATCCCTTGATCGTATGCCTCCCGGATCAGGGTGACCGCCTCTGCCTTGGGCAGTCTCTGGATAGGAAGAGCTCCAAAACCGCTTCTCGTTACCGTCAAATTAGTCCGTCCCAGTCTCATGGTGTCCATAGAACCATCCCCTCTCGTCCTGATTATAGCCTTAAATGGTTATTCCTGGGCGAAGGCCTCCTGAGGAGCGGAGGGAGATTTCAGATCGGACCGGCTTTGCCGAACCTTTTCTGCCTGTTTTTTTTGGAACGTGTCCAAGCGGGATCGAACGTCTGGGTCCGTAAGGGCGACCATACGGGCGGCCAGCAGGGCGGCGTTGCTTCCTCCATCCACCCCCACAGAAGCCACGGGGATGCCTGGAGGCATTTGGGTCATCGAATACAGAGCGTCGATTCCTCTCAAAGCTCCTGCCGAGACCGGGAGACCAACTACCGGCAACGTGGTGTGAGCTGCCATGACCCCTGGAAGGGCTGCCGACATGCCCGCCACCGCGACGATAACCGAGAGCCCCCTCTTTTCGGCGTTTCGAGCATATGCCTCCACGTCGTCAGGGGTTCGATGAGCTGACGCTACGGTTACTTCGTAGGAAATACCGAGCGTGTCCAAAACCCCTGTCGCCTTTGCCGCCATAGGTTCGTCGCTGATTGAGCCCAGGACGATGCCGACCATCACGTTTTTCATCTCGAGTTCTCCTCTTTTTTGCGTGTTGTATCCCCGGGGTGAGCTATGTTCCCGGCGATGTCCCGTCGAAACCATCCGCCGTCAAAGGTCACCAGGGATGCCCCATTCAGGGCCATTTGACGGGCATCACGAATGGAGCCTCCCATCCCTACCACGGAGAGCACTCGTCCTCCAGTTGTCATCAGGACACCGTTGTTCATGGCTGTCCCTGCGTGAAACGTCAGAACCCCTTGAGCTTCGGCTTCGTGCATTCCCCGTATAGTTTTTTCGGTTTTATAGTCCCCTGGATAACCTTGGGATGCCATAACCACGGCGACGGAATATCGGTCATGTACGCCCCAGTGAGCAGAAGAGAGGTCAGAGTTAGCACAGGCAGCGCATACGGCTAGCCAGTCTTTGCTGAAGAGAGGCAGGAGAGCCTGAGTCTCGGGGTCTCCCAGGCGAACGTTATATTCAAGAACGTCGATCTTTCCGTCGGGAGAGATCATGAGACCGGCATAGAGAGTCCCCCGGTAGGGAATGCCGTCCTCGGCAAGGCCTCGGATAGAGGGGGCCACCACAGTTGACTCGATGGCATCCATCATTACTTGATCCACCCACGGGACTGGGGCATAGGCTCCCATGCCGCCAGTGTTGGGGCCCCTGTCTCCATCGAAAGCTCTCTTGTGATCTTGGCTTGGAGGCATGAGCTTCCAGGTCTTTCCGTCGGTGATGATCATGACCGATACCTCTCGGCCGATCAGGCCATCCTCAATTACGACCCTTTGTCCTGCTTCGCCCAGGGTGTGTCGTTCCAGAAGATCTTGACAGACCTCCTGAGCTTGCGAGATAGTCTCGAGGATGAAAACCCCCTTGCCTCCAGCCAGCCCATCGGCCTTGACCACATAGGGCGGTTGACGGCAAGACAGGGCAGCGTTGGCCTCACCGATGGTGTGGCATATTTGAAATGGGGCGGTGGGAATGGCGTGCCGGGACATGAACTCCTTGGCGTAGGCCTTGCTTCCCTCAAGAGTGGCTCCTTGTCTCCCGGGACCGAAGACGCCGATTCCGTTGGCTCGAAGCTCATCTGCTACCCCGGCAACCAACGGTGCTTCAGGGCCGATGATCACCAGGTCGATGTGATTTTTTCGGACCACGTCAAGAACGGCTTGATATCTGCAAGGATCTCCAGGGTGACACGGACCTAAATGGGCGATCCCTGGGTTACCCGGCATGCCGTGAATCTCGGTACATAGAGGGGATTTAGAACATGCCCAGGCCAGAGCGTGTTCCCGGCCTCCGCCACCTAAGATAAGGACCTTCATGACCTATCAGTGCCTGAAAGTCCGGTGACCGCTGAGAAACATCGATATTCCCAGCTCTTTGGCTTTTTCAGTCACCTCGTCGTCTCGGATGGAGCCCCCGGGTTGAATGATGGCTGTGATACCCGCCTGGGCAGCCCGTTCCAGTCCGTCGGTAAAGGGGAAAAAAGCGTCCGATGCCATGACAGCGCCTTTTGCTTTCTCTCCTGCCTGCGCAACGGCGAAGTCCACGGCAAAGAGCCTGCTGCAAAACCCCATCCCGATTCCGACAGCCGCACCGTCCTTCACGATAGCTACGGCGTTGCTCTTGGAGATGGCGGCCACTCGCCAGGCCAGGAGTATCTCATCCCACAGCTCCGGTCTCTCGGAGCCTACCCATCGACCGGAGTTTGGGGATGGGGGCGTGGGGAGTCGATCCTCCTGGATCAGGACGCCGCCCCATGTGCCGGTAATTTGGCATTTCATGGGGCGACCACCTCTCCATCTGACGATGCGCAAGGAGGGCCGCCTGTTCGAGAGATATTCGAGAGCTTCGGAGGCTATATCGGGAACTACCAGAACCTCGATGAAGTGTTCTCCCATTGCCTGAGCGGCTTTCAGGTCGACGGTTCGAGTGACTGCGACGACTCCTCCGTAAGCTGACAGGGGGTCGCAGTCTCTGGCTCGGTGATATGCCTGGAGCACTGACTCTCCCACGGCCATGCCACAGGGCGTGGTGTGTTTCAAGATAGCAACCCCTACGTCGTTATGCATGATGGCCATGGCCCTGAGGGCACCGTCCATGTCCAGGATGTTGTTGTACGACAGGTGGGTGCCGCTCAGCTGTTCCCAAGGCTGTTGAGCGAGAACGGAGGCATACAGGGCTGCCTTCTGGTAAGGGTTTTCCCCGTAACGGAGTGGTTGAACTTTATCGAGGCACATGGGCATGTGAGCAGGCAGTCTTTCCTCTTGGATTCCCAAGCAGTCTCTCAGTCCTGTTGTAATCATGGTATCGTATCGGGAAGTGGAGGCAAAGGCCTTGAGGGCTAAGTTTTGCCTCGTTTCCAACGACACATCTCCCCGATGTTCGAGTTCCTCAAGCACGGAGGTGCAGTCCGACAGGTCGGAGATCACGACGACATGGATGTAGTTCTTGGCTGCAGCTCGAAGAAGAGTCACTCCGCCAATGTCGATCTGTTCCGTGAGCTGGTCCAAATCGGCACCCGATTGAAGTGTCTCCTCAAAAGGATAGAGCGAGCAGACCACCATGTCTATGGTGGGTATCCGATGGCGCTCGAGGTCGGCCATGTGTTCCGGTCTGTCCCGTCGCGCCAGTATGCCTCCTGCTACGGTGGGGTGGAGGGTCTTGACACGGCCGCCCAGCATCGCTGGAACACCGGTAAGGTCCGAAATTTCCTTGACGGAGACACCAGCCTCGGTGAGGGCCGCAGCGGTTCCAGAACTGGAGATAATCTCCCACCCCATACTTTGGAGCTTTTGGGAGAAGCTTCCGATACCATCCTTGTTGTAGACCGATATCAACGCCCGTTTCGTCATGCCGATTCGTCCTTTCTGGGGGCAAGGCCCCCTGAAAAAAGGCCTCGGAGGGCCCGCCAGTAGAGCCGATGTTCCGCCCGGTGGATACGCTTCTCCAGGGAAGTTCGGTTGTCCTGAGGGCGAACTCGAACCGGAAGCTGGGCCACGATAGGGCCGTGGTCCACCATCGCGTCTACCAGGTGGACGGTGACCCCCGTCACGGTGACCCCCGCATTCCATGCGTCGTCGATTCCGTGAGCGCCAGGAAAGGAAGGAAGGAGCGCCGGGTGAATATTCACGATGCGTCCTCGGTGTCTGGAGACGAATTTCGGAGAGAGAACCTTCATGAACCCAGCAAGGACGAGCCAGTTGAGATCATGAGCCTTCCACAGTTCCTCAAGCCGTTCCTCGGCCTTGTGACGACCTTTTTCGTAGGAGAGGACGTGCGTCGGAACCCCCCTGATCTTTGCCCGATTCAGACCGGACGCCGCAGGGGTGTCCGCGCCAACAAAGGCGGTTCTGGCGTCCAGTTCACCGCTGTCCATGCGGTCCATCAATGCCTCCATGTTGCTTCCGGTGCCCGAGATGAGTATGGCCAGAACCGTCATGCCACCGTCCCCATGATGATAGCTTCTTCCCCTGTCTCGTTCAGAGTCGATACGAGTCGGTTCAGATTCTCTTTCCCAGTTGTCAGGACGAAGCCGATCCCCAGGTTGAACACCCGGCGCATCTCGTCCTCGGCGACGCCTCGGTCGGAGATATAGGTAAAGATCGGTGGTCTGTCCCAACTGCCGTAGTCGATCATCGGGGACAGGCCCTCCGGCAGGGAACGAGCGATATTTTCCTCCAGTCCGCCTCCTGTGATGTGGGCCATGGCCTTCACGGCCCCCGAGGACAGGGCTGCAGCAGCAGCGTCGGGGTAGAGACGAGTTGGCCGGAGCAACGCCGTTGCCAGGGCTTCGCCCAGCTCAGGAACGGGGTGGTGCAGGTCTCCTGTCAGCTCATCGGCAAGAGCTGAGCGGACCAGTGAGTACCCGTTACTGTGGATCCCCGAGCTAGGTAAGCCGACCAGCACATCGCCACGAGTTACCGTGGAGCCATCTACCAGGTTCCGCTGGTTCACCAGACCGACGGCGAAACCTGCCAGGTCGAACCCCTGCGGCGGGTAGGTGCCGGGCATCTCGGCGGTCTCCCCTCCAAGAAGGACGCATCCTGAGAGGCGACAGGCCTCAGCCACTCCCTGGATCACCGGAAATAACCTCTGGGAGTCCAGACGGCCACAGGCAAGATAATCCAGAAAAAACAAGGGGCGAGCTCCGCAGGTAATCAGATCGTTGACGCTCATGGCCACCAGGTCCTGACCAAGCCCCCGGACGACCCCGGCGGAAGTCGCGATCTCCAGCTTTGTCCCCACTCCGTCACAACAGGCTGCCAGAAGACGCCCCTCTCCAAGATCATAGAGTCCGTTGAAACCGCCGATACCGCCTACGACGCAGGGATCGATGGGTTCGTTCAAGAGCATCCGTCCGATGTCTTGGACCCATCGATTCCCCCCGTCGATGCTCACTCCTGACTCTTCATATGTCCAGTTCTTCATAGTCCTCTCCATCCTCCATATAGTTGCCGCTGAAACAGGCGGTACAGACCTCTCGATCAGGAAGACCGATGGCCTGCAGCAGGTCTGCCTCGGTCAGGTAGGCCAGCGATTTTGCGCCAATCTCGGCGCAGAGAGTCGCTTCGTCGGATCGGGCGGCAGCCAGCTCCTCCCTGGTCGGCGTGTCGATGCCATAATAGCAGGGAAATCGAACCGGGGGCGACGAAACTCTCACGTGGACTCCCTGGGCTCCGTAGTTCAGAAGAAGCTCTACCATTCGCCGGGACGTGGTTCCCCGAACGATGGAGTCGTCAACCACGGCCAGTGTCTGTCCCTGAATGACCTCTCGGACGGGGTTCAGCTTCTTGCGAACTCCCAGCTCCCGGACCCTCTGGGTAGGTTCGATAAACGTTCGTCCCGAGTATCGGTTTCGCACGATGGCCTTTTCGTAAGGGATACCGGACTCCTGGGCGTATCCCATGGCTGCGACCGTACCGCTGTCTGGCATACAGGCCACGCAGTTCCCATTGCAAGGTGACCGGCGTGCCAGAAGTCTCCCCATTTCTTTTCGTACCTGGTACACTGACCTGCCAGAGAGAACGCTGTCGGGGCGGGCAAAGTAGACGAACTCGAAGGAACAGAGAAACCGCCGCTTGGGCGTAACGGGGATTCGGAGGGACCGCAGTCCCTGATCGTCGACCACCAGAATTTCTCCTGGTTCGAGCTCTCGAATCATGGAGGCTCCCACGAGGTCCAAGGCGCAGCTTTCCGATGATACGTAGTACACGTCATCCCGTTGTCCCAGTGCTAATGGGCGGAATCCCCAAGGATCCCGGGCTGCAACCAGGCGGTTTTTTAGTGCGACAGCCAAGGAATACGCACCTTTGAGTTTTTTGAGCGAATCTGCCAGAGCGTCCAGTTCCGGCTTGTGGGGTTGGTGAGCCATGAGGTGCAGGACCACCTCTGTGTCGGTGGTCGACTGGAAGATCGCACCTCGGTTCTCCAGGTACTGTCGAACTCTGGACGCGTTGGAGAGGTTACCATTATGGGCGATAGCAACCGGTCCTCGACAGTAGTTGGCCGCGAGAGGCTGGACGTTGGCTGTTCTTCCTCCCCCCGTTGTTGAGTACCGAACGTGACCGATAGCTGATCGGGCCGGTATAGTTGCCAGGTCAGCCTGATTGAGGGCTAAGTGAACGAGCCCCTGTCCTTTACGGGTTCGGATCTGGTCGTTGCCGTCAATCCAGGCAACCCCTGCCGACTCCTGCCCTCGATGCTGAAGAGCGTAAAGCCCCAGGTACACCTCCTCCAGCACCGGTCGGCCTGATAGGGAGAAGGCCCCGAAAACTCCGCACACCTTAGAGTCCCCACCGTTCTTGGAGCACGAGCACCGATATATCCACCAGATTCTCGACGATCAGGCTGTCTCCCTCAACGATCCCGATCTCTGCGTAGGGGAACCCCTTCCATATGGAGCGGAATTTATCGATCTGGTCGGTCGGGACCGCATACAGCGCTCGTGGGCCTCCTTCTCCGAAGAGCACGACATCTCGTCTGGTAGTGGTTGGGAATCGAACCTGAGCTCCCAGGGTGCCCAATATGGCCTCCTGAGCGAGAGCCATGACCAGACCTCCTCCGGAGATAGGACGCCCCGACGTGGCGGCCTGAGTGTGGGCGGTATGTATCGCCCGTTCTGCGAACTCTTGTTCGGAATCGGAGACGAACTCCGTAGGGCGCCCCTTCAGAATGCCATGATGTTCCATCAGGTACGACCCGCCGTCCAGAGCGGGGGTAGTCGTCCCTACGAGAAAGAGCCTGTTTCCCTCGCTCCATCGGCCACTTGAAAGAAGCTCATCCCGGCCGTGGAGGAATCCCACCATGCCGATCAAAGGGGAGGGGAGTATAGGGCCTCTGGAGGTCTCGTTGTACAGACTTACGTTTCCCGACACCACGGGACAGCTCAGGGCCGAGCACGCATCGGCCAGCCCTCGAACGGATTGTTCCAGGGCCCAGAACTGATCTGGTCGCTCGGGGGATGGGAAGTTCAGGCAGTCAGTGGCTCCGGCAGGCCGTGCTCCGGCGACGGCCAGGGCCCGGCATGCTCTGGCAACCACCTCGGCAGAGCCACGATAGGGATCGAGAGAGCACAGGAGGGGACGTGCCTCCATGGTCATGACGGCCAACCGAGACGATCCCTCGATCCGGATGACGCTCACGGGGCTTCCGGGGCCGGTCACCGTGTTAGTCTGGACCATGGAGTCGTACTGCTCGTAGATTTCTCTCCGGGATTGGTGGGACGGCGAGCTCAAGAGATCGAGGATGGCCTCGTTCCAGTTTTCGGGTTGAGGAATGGAGTTCAGGTCCAGCGTCCATCGATCTTCCAGGTCGGAGGGGCGCTCGGATGCCCAGTGGATCTCGGGACAGTCGCTCCCAACCACGGAGGCGGGCATATCGGCTGCGACCTCTCCCTTCCAGAGGATGCGATATCGGTCTCCCTCCTCGGTTTTGCCGATGACGGCGCAGTCGAGCTCCCAGTGGTTTGCCACCTCCATAACCGCTTCCACCGATTGAGGCTCGACGACCAGAAGCATTCGTTCCTGAGATTCGGAAAGAGCAATTTCCCATGGCTCCATCCCGAGAGCTCGAAGTGGAACGGCGTCAAAATTCAGGGTCATGGACACGCCGCTCTTGGCAGCGATCTCGCTGGATGATGACAGTATTCCAGCAGCTCCCATATCCTGCATGCTCACCAGAAGGCCCTGATCCCTGAGGGAGAGACATGCCTCAATGAGGAGCTTCTCCGCGAATGGGTCTCCAATCTGAATAGAAGGTACTCCTGATCGGTCCTCGGCCAGCTCAGATGATGCAAAAGCCGCTCCGGCTATGCCATCCCGCCCCGTCTTGGATCCCAGAAGGAGGACCACTTGGCCTGGTTTTGCCGTCTGAGAGCGGACTAACCGATCCGTTGGTGCCACACCGGCACAAAAGGCGTTGACCAGAGGGTTCCCGGTATAATCACGGTGATAGGTCGTCATCCCTCCTATTGTCGGGACTCCCACGCAGTTGCCGTAGCCGCCGATTCCCTTGACGATCCCGTCCGCCAGGGCACGGGAGCTCCTGTCGTCCGGTGTGCCGAAAAACAGACCGTCCATGAGAGCTACGGGGCGGGCTCCCAGAGCCATAACGTCTCGAATGATACCTCCCACACCGGTCGCTGCTCCTTGATAGGGAGCTATCGCGGAGGGGTGATTATGGCTCTCGACCTTAAACGCCATAGCCATGCTGTCACCGGCGTCGACGACACCGGCGTTTTCACCAGGCCCCATGAGCACTGACGGGCCCTCTGAGGAGAAGAGTCGAAGCAGGGCCTTGGTCGATTTATAGCTGCAATGCTCCGACCACATAACTCCCATGATCCGAAGCTCCAGCTCGTTAGGCTCTCGACCGAGACGGTCCACCAGAACCTCGTATTCCTGAGGGCGTAGGCCCGCCTGAGATGGTTTCATATCAGCCACCGGTCCTTTCAATCCATTTCCGAAGGGATGTCCACATAGCTGCTCCGTCCTCTCCGCCCAGGATCGCCTCGGTGTATCTTTCCGGGTGAGGCATCATGCCCAACACGTTGCCTTCCTCGTTAATCACGCCGGCGATATCGTTCAGGGCGCCGTTTGGGTTTTCTCCGTCGTATCGAAAGACCACCTGGCCGTTGCTCTCCAGGGTCTTCAAGTCATCTTTCGGGAGGTGATACCGCCCCTCGTAGTGGGCGATGGGGATGGTTACCTTTTGTTCCACGGAGTAGTCCCCGGTGAAGGCTGTGTCGTTCCGTTCGACTCGGAGGACCACGGGGCGGCAGATGAATGTCAGGTCTCGGTTTACCAGCAGCGCTCCCGGTAACAGTCCTGCCTCGGTGAGGATCTGAAAACCGTTGCATATTCCCAGGACGAGTCCGCCTCTCTCAGCATGTCGTCGGACATCGGCCATGATCGGGGCCGTTTTCGCTATCGCACCACACCTGAGGTAGTCACCATAGGAAAATCCCCCAGGGAGGATCACCAGGTTCGTACCCTCGGGAAGTCTGTCTCGGTGCCACATGGTCATATGCGGAGATATTCCGACCGTTTCCTTAATTGCCCTGTACACGTCCCGGTCGCAGTTGCTGCCGGGAAAGACAACCACCGTCGGGTTCATCCCAGAGACTCCATGCGGATCGTGTATTCCTCGATGATGGGGTTCACCAACAGATCCTGACACATACGATGTACTTGTTGCTCAGCAGATGTTATGTCACGGTCCTCCAGGTCGATGACCATGCAACGTCCCACCCTGACCGATGGTTCTTGGTAGCCCAGACGCTTCAGGGATGCGGCGACTGCTTTTCCTCGGGTGTCCAGCACATCATCCTTGAGCCGGATGAGTACGGTCGCTCGAAAGCTCATAATTATCTCCCCCTCTTGGACAGACGACGCCATATCTCACGATAGGCTCCCAGGACGTCGCCCAGGTCCTCTCGGAATCTGTCCTTGTCCAAACTGTTCTGTGTGCCCTTTTCCCAGAAACGGCATGTGTCTGGTGAAATTTCGTCGGCGAGAATAAGTCGTCCGTCCCGATCTTTCCCAAATTCCAGCTTAAAGTCCACCAAATCGATGTCAAGTGACGAAAATAGTTCTATCAGAAGCTCGTTGACCTGAAGAGCCAGTCTCTTGATCTTTTTCAAGTCAGCCTCATCGGCCCATCCGAAAAGCAGGGCGTGATCCTCCAGAACCAAGGGGTCGTCCAGATCATCGTTCTTGTAATACAGTTCGACCAGGGGGCGAGGAAGGGGAGTGCCTTGCGGTACACCAAGCCTTCGACAGATGGATCCAGCAGTCACGTTCCGAACCACCACCTCCAACGGCACGATGGTCACGGGACGCACTGTCTGGGACAGATCATCGATTCGTTTGATGAAGTGACTTTCAACACCTCGATCCTTCAGGTATGTGAATATCCACGCGCTGATGTTATTGTTGAGTTCTCCTTTACCGGCCATCTCGGCCTTCTTTTTGGCGTTGAATGCGGTCAGAGAGTCCTTGTACGTCAGGTACAGAAGCCCCGGATCGTCGGTCTCATACAGTTTTTTCGCCTTGCCCTCGTATAACATGCGGCCCGTCTCCATGGAGACCACCTCCCCATCAATTTACTGACATTATTCACTTGTTCGATGTAAATGTCAAGGTTTTATCGATCGAGTATCATTTCGATCCTACCGGATAGCTTGTCCTGCGATGCGATTTTTGCGTCAGTCTGCTATCATTGATCCGTTTCCCATGATTTTTTGGGATAGAAGAGGCTATGTTCGTGAGGTGTGTGCTGTTTATGGATCCCAAAAGGATACGAAATTTTTCCATCATCGCTCATATCGACCACGGAAAATCCACCATCGCTGATCGGATGTTGGAGATGACCGGGACCATCGATAAGAGAAATATGAAAGAGCAGGTGCTCGATAATCTGGAGCTGGAACGGGAGCGAGGGATCACGATCAAGTCGGTTCCCGTTCGTATGGACTACGTGGCCTCCGATGGTGAGTCCTATGTTTTGAACCTGATCGATACCCCGGGACACGTGGACTTCAGTTATGAGGTCTCCCGGTCTTTAGCGGCCTGTGAGGGGGCCTTGCTGGTTGTGGACGCAGCTCAGGGTGTGGAGGCTCAGACCCTGGCCAACGCTTACAAAGCCATCGATCAGGATCTTGAGATCGTTCCGGTGATCAACAAGATCGATCTTCCCTCAGCTCGGCCGGACGAGATCCGTCAAGAAATTGAGGACGTGGTGGGACTGGACGCTTCCGAGGTGGTCTTAGCCAGTGCTAAGAACGGTGTAGGGATCAACGAGGCCCTGGATCGGGTGGTACGGGATGTGCCGCCCCCCCAGGGGGAAACGGACGCTCCTCTGCGGGCCTTGATCTTCGACTCGGTGTACGATAACTATCGTGGCGTTATCTGCTATATCCGGGTGGTGGATGGTCGAATCAGCTCTGGTGACGATGTGGTCTTCATGGCCACGGGCCGTCGCTACACAGTTGAGGAGGTGGGGGTGTTTAAGCCGGGGTTCACTCCGGCGGACTCCCTGTCCGTGGGGGAGGTCGGCTACCTCACGGCCAGTATCAAATCCTTGGAAGAAGCCCGGGTTGGCGACACGGTGACCCTTGGCGGTCGCCCTGCCGAAGCGCCTCTGCCCGGGTATCAGTCGGTGAAGCCCGTCGTGTACTGCGGGTTCTATCCGGTGGATCGGGATGAGTATCCTCAGCTTCGGGAAGCGCTGGAAAAACTCAAGCTGAACGACGCATCCATCGATTTTGAGCCAGAGACATCCACAGCTTTGGGTTTTGGTTTCCGATGCGGTTTCCTGGGGCTTCTCCACATGGACATCACCAGGGAACGACTTCAGAGGGAATTCGATGTCCAGCTGGTGGCCACGGCTCCCAACGTGGTGTATCGAGTGCTGAGTCGGAGGGACGAGGAGATCGAGGCTCACAGACCGTCGGACTTCCCCGATATGGGGGCCGTTGCGTCCGTGTCGGAGCCCGTGATACGTCTCACTGTCTATGTTCCGTCCGAGTACGTGGGTAAGGTCATGCAGCTGTGTCAGGAGAAGCGGGGGACCTTTATCTCGATTGATTATCTCACCCCCGATCGGGCTCGGGCTGTCTACGACGTGCCTCTGGCCGAGTTTATAGTGGACTTCTACGACCAGCTTCAGTCTCAGACCAGAGGGTATGCCTCCCTGGATTACGATCATGTCGGATTTAGGGAATCCGACCTGGTCAAGGTCGATGTGCTGATCAATCACGAACCGGTGGATGCCTTCTCGTTTATATGTCACCAGGATGACGCCTACCATAGGGGACAGCAGGCGGTGAAAAAACTTAAGGAGCTCATCCCTCGTCAATTGTTTGAGGTGCCGCTCCAGGCGTCGGTTGGCAAGAAGGTGATCGTGAGATCGAACGTGAAAGCCTTACGGAAGGACGTGCTGGCCAAGTGTTACGGTGGTGATATCACCAGAAAGCGAAAGCTTCTGGAAAAACAGAAGAAAGGTAAAGAAAAAATGAAGCTCATCGGGAAAGTCTCCATCCCTCCAGATGCCTTCATGTCTTTCCTCAATGTGGACGGTGACCGAAGCTGAGAGAGAGGGGCTGAAAAGGCCCCTCTCTCTTTATATCCATGTGCCGTTTTGTCGATCTAAATGTCCGTATTGTGCTTTCCCCAGCGACCTTTGTCGGGAAGGGGACATGGATGCCTACCTGTCAGTGTTGGAGAGGGACTTGGCAGCGTGGCGTTTCAGGGCAGGAGGCCCTCTTCGGTTTCGAACGATTTACATAGGAGGCGGAACTCCCACAGTTCTACCGCCTCGACGATGGGTTGATCTTCTGAAAATCCTTGATCGTTACAGCCACGGCTCTCCAGAAGAATTCACCGTGGAGGCGAATCCCGAGAGCCTGAGCGCTGAGCATCTTCGACTTTGGCAGGCATGGGGAGTCTCCCGAGTGAGCGTAGGAGTCCAAAGCCTGGACGACGGAATCCTTCGATGGCTGGGTCGGATCTACAATGGGAATAGAGCGCGGTGGGCTTTGGCCATGACGGTGGATGCTGGATTCGCTGTGAGTGCTGATCTTATGTTCGGTCTCGCAGGTCAGGATCTTCGACTGTGGCATCAGGACCTCTCGAACGTCCTCTCCTTGGGTGTCTCTCACCTGTCGGTATATCAGCTGACTATCGAGTCTCAATCCCGTTGGGGGGACTCCCCTCCTGAAGGGATGGCAGATGGGTACGGGCAGTATCGATGGGCTCAGTTGTATCTGTCACGTTGTGGTTTGGATCAATATGAGGTCGCCAGCTTTGCTCTGCCTGGGGCGGCGTCTCGTCATAATCTAGCGTACTGGCGGCGGGAGAACGTGATTGGTGTAGGGCCCGGTGCATGGGGGTATCTTGAGGGGTTTCGATATGCCAACGAGCCTGATCTGGGTCGATATGTCGCTGCCCTTATGGAGGGCCTTTCTACCTTGGCCTATAGCGAACGACTTGGCGGTCTTGCAGCAGCCTCGGAAGCGGCTATCCTGGCCCTTCGGACCGTCTGGGGAATCGATATACATGACTACGGTCTCAGGTTTGGCTCCGAGGCGTTGGATCGTTTGGAGGCTGCTCTGAGGGCTATGCCCGAGAATTGCCTGCGTTGGTCAGGGCAGAGGGTGGCCTTTTCGGCTAAAGGGATGAGGGTGGCTAACTCTTTGTGGGAGATGTTGCTGTGGGATGAATAGGGACGGGGAGGATCGATGACATGAAGAAGGTCGTGGAGCGCCTCAGGGGGATGGGGGTGCCCGTCGCCCTGAATGAACCTCTGAAAAAACACTGTACGTGGAAAATCGGTGGCCCCGCCGACATGTACCTCCGACCGACCTCGGTCCAAGAAGTGGCCCGAGCGACGGCTTTTCTGGATGAAGCTCAAGTACCCTGGATGGTGGTTGGACAGGGGTCTAACCTCCTGTTCGATGACCTGGGGTTTCGAGGGGCAGTGCTGGAGATGCGGTCCGGTCTGTCGGGGATCGAATTTGACGGGGATAGGGTGACCGTCGGAGCAGGGACATGGATGCCCTGTCTCGCCCGAGCCACCGCATGTGCTGGATTGTCGGGGTTGGAGCATGCTGTGGGCATTCCCGGAGCTGTCGGAGGGGTGGTGGTGATGAACGGCGGCAGCCTTCGTCACTCGTTGGGCGACGTCGTTGAGTGGGTTCGCTTTGTTCGAGGTGGGGATGTTTTTCAGATACCCCGTGATGAATGCGGGTTTGGGTATCGTCGCTCTGTCTTTCAGAATGGTCGGGATATCGTGGTTGCGGCAGGGCTCCGGTTGACCTGTCGAGATCGTCGTGAGGTTCGCCGGGAGATGCTGGATGATCTTCGAGTACGTCGAGGAAAGTTCCCCTTGAAATATCCCAACTGTGGCTCGGTCTTCAGCAACGATCCAGTCATCCATAGCAAGTGGGGGCCGCCGGGAAAGGTCGTCGAGAGCTGTGGCCTGAAGGGGCTTCGATTGGGGAATGCCATGGTGAGCCACAAGCACGCTAATTTCATCCTCAACCTGGGAGGAGCGACCTCCTCTGACGTAATCGGATTAGTTCAAGCGATTCGAAGGGTTGTGGCCCAGGTTACAGGGGATTTTATTCCTTGTGAGGTCCGCTACGTTCGGCCTGAGGGCTATGTGCTTCCTCTAGACCGGATTTTCTGATGGGGCCATCCCGTTCCTTGCTTTTTTTTGCGTAATACTACCAGTTTTGCTGCTCATAGTGGTATAGTTTATTTGGTGGTGTCTGGAAGTGACCGTACGCTGGGATCCCAGGCAACCCTATTTTTTCTGGGGGTGTGTGATGACGGAAGACCGGATCAAACTGTACGGTTTCAATAATCTTACCAAAAGCCTGTGTTTCAACCTCTACGATATCTGCTATGCTCAAAGCATGGTAGAACGTCGGGAGTACATCAAATACATCGATGATGAGTACTCGGCCGATCGGGTCACTGCCATCCTCAGCGATGTGGCGGAAATTATAGGAGCTACTATCCTCAATGTGGCGAAGCAGGACTATGAACCACAGGGGGCGAGCGTTACCATGCTGATCGCTGAGGAGCCAGTTCCTCCAGAGCTTCGAGGAAGTGAGTCGGAGCGGGAACAACCGATGCCTGGCCCTCTGCCGGGCACGGTTCTGGGTCACCTGGATAAAAGCCATATCACAGTGCATACCTATCCAGAGCAACATCCCGACAACGGCATCAGCACCTTTCGAGCTGACATCGACGTGTCCACCTGTGGGCGTATATCCCCTCTTCGGGCACTCAACTACCTGATCCATCGCTTCAACCCAGATATTGCCTGCATCGATTACCGGGTGCGGGGGTTCACCCGGGATGTGGATGGGAACAAATACTTTATCGACCACGACATCAACTCCATACAGGACTTCATAGCGAGAGACACCAGGGATCGATATACTATGTACGACGTGAACGTATATCAGGAAAATCTCTTCTGCACGAGGATGACCCTACGGGACTTTGATCTCGACGATTATCTGTTTCACGTGAACGCCGAGGATATCCGACCGTCAAAACGCAGGATAATCACCGATAAGATCAAGACCGAGATGTCGGAGATATTTTCCGGTCGCAACCTGAAGGTCTTTCGGTGAGACTGTGGGCCTGTACGAGGAGGCCGGGCCCCTTACGGACCCGGCCTCCTGTCTATTCGCATATAGGGTCTAGATGGTGAGAGTCTTGTCTGCTTCTAAAAGGGCTTCGGCGATGTCAAACATGTTGGATATCTCACCAACCTGTACCTGATCAGACACCCCAAAGTGATTGACGCAGGTCCCGCAGACCAGGATTCGGCATCCTTTGGACTGAAGCTCCTGAAGACTTTCCCAAGCTGAGCTGTCCTTCAGGGCCAGTCGGACTCCCTCATTCATGAGAGCCAGGGTGTTCGGAATCAGGGGGGACCCGACCTGGTGGATGCTCCCAAGGAATCCCTTGATGAGGACCTCCCCGAGTTCCCGATCCGTTCCTCCCAGGACATCTCTGGAGATGAGGACGGTGGTTGAGGGCGATTGTCTTGGGGAGAAGGTCGTCTCCTGAGCCGTCAGGGGGTTGGGTTGGGGAGGCGACTCCTGGATGGTTGTACTTTCAGGGAGGGTCCCCGTGATGATGATGTCCAGATCGTTCTCCGCCTCCAGGGAGATGTTGAAGCCCTTGCTTTTAAGGAGTCGGGAGACGTTTTGCCCTGCTACAGGGTTGTCGACGATGACCCGAAGGTTCTCTCGATTCCTCTCAATGGCTTTTTTGGTTAGAATAACCGGCTCAGGGCAGGGTTTCCCTCTGGTGTCCACGATCTGCATGCTTGATCGACCTCCTTGATCCTCGGTGGATTCTTGGGGAATAGAAAAAGTATACCATCGACGAAGCCTCTTCGGCCTCGTTTTCAACGAAAAATCAGGAACGGATGGTGACCATCTCGATTATGAACGAACGTACACAGGTCCTCCTTCGGTCTCTTCCAGCTATGGAGATCATGCTCAGCGACCCACGCAATGTATCACATCTGAAAAGCGTGAATCGGGATCTTTTGAAGAATATGTGCTCCTCGGTTTTGGACGAGTTCCGACGGTCCATTTTGGAGGGAGAGAGGATATCCTTTGACGAGGACGAGCTGTTTGGTGAATTGGATCGTCGAATTCTCGCCGTTGCCCGACCGAGCCTTGTCCCTGTGGTGAACGGCACCGGGGTTGTCGTGCATACCAACCTGGGCCGCTCCTGTCTGGCTCCTGAGGCAGCCTCCGTAGTCGATCTGGTTTCCCGTCGCTACGACACCCTGGAATACGATCTGGAGGCTGGGGAGAGGGGCCATCGAAACTCGCATGTGGAGGGGCTTCTGTGCTGCCTGACCGGGGCCGAGGCCGCTGTGGTGGTGAACAACAACGCCGGGGCTGTGCTCCTGTGCCTTGCGGCTCTGGGAAGTGGCAAATCGGCGATGGTCTCTCGGGGAGAGTTGGTTGAGATCGGAGGCTCGTTCAGGATCCCCGATATCATGGCTTTTTCCGGGGTCAGGCTTGTGGAGGTGGGAGCTACCAACAGAACTCATCTCAGGGATTACGAGAGGGCGCTGGAGTATGACACTTCCATGGTCATGAAGGTTCACCCCTCCAACTTCAGGATCCTGGGATTTCACTCGGAGGTCTCCCGTGAGGAGCTGGCTCGCCTGTCGCATGAGAGAGATCTGATATTCATGGAAGACCTTGGAAGCGGCATCCTGGTGGACCTGGAGCCCTTGGGTCTGGCGGGAGAACCTACGGTGGCGCAGTGCCTGGAGGCCGGGGTGGATCTGGTCACCTTCTCCGGTGATAAGCTTCTGGGTGGCCCTCAGATCGGCGGTATTGTCGGGAGGAAGGCCCTCGTGGATCGTATTCGAACCCACCCCCTTCTCCGAGCTCTTCGATGTGACAAGATGACCTTGGCCGCTTTCGAGGCGACACTGCGCATCTATCTTCGGGGCGAATGGCGAAAGATCCCCACGTTGGATATGCTGGCCAGATCTCCCGAGGCAATTCGGGAGCGGTGTGACCGTTTGGCCGCCGCCTTGGCCTCGGTGGTTGCTTCCGATGGACAGGTCTCGGTGACGGAGGTGCAGGATGCCGTCGGTGGCGGAGCCTTCCCTGCCACGGATATGCTCGGGTACGCCGTGGCCGTTCGTGTAGGCTCCTGCAGTGCAGGTCGCCTTCAGGAACGGCTGAGGGCGTGTGCTACCCCAGTGATCGCCGGAGCCAGGGACGATACCCTTTTAATCCATGGTCGCACCCTTCTGGCTGACGACGATGAGCGGGTGGTTCGAGCCTTTACTTTATTAGTGGAGGAGGGGTGGTCGTGAATCAGGAAATCGCTTTGGTCATCGGTACGGCCGGTCACATCGATCACGGGAAAACCTCCTTGGTCAAGGCCCTGACCGGTCACGATTGCGACAGGCTTTCGGAAGAGCGCAAACGGGGAATCACCATCGAGCTGGGCTTTGCTCCCTTAATGCTTCCGAGTCAGCGAGTCGTCAGCGTCGTGGACGTTCCTGGGCACGAGCGATTCATCCGTCAGATGGTTGCCGGTGCGTCAGGCCTTGACGCTGTAATCCTCGTGGTGGCTGCTGACGAAGGAGTCATGCCTCAGACCAGGGAACACCTGGATATCATCAAGCTCTTGGGGGTTCATGAGGGGTTCGTCGTCCTCACGAAATCGGACCTGGTGGATGACGAGATGTTGGAACTGGCAACGGCCGACGTCGAGGACCTGGTCTCTGGAACCTTTTTGGAGGGATGTCCCATGATCCCGGCGTCGTCGACCACCGGGCGGGGTGTGGACGATATTCTGAGAGAGTTGGAGAAGCTGGTCGACAGGGTCGTCCCTCGAGAACGAGCAGGGGCTTTCTTTATGCCCGTGGATCGGGCATTCCCCGTGGCGGGGTTTGGGACAGTGGTGACTGGCACGGCCTACAGGGGAGCGCTGGATCAGGGGGCCAACGTGGAGATTCTTCCGTCGGGACTCAACAGCAGGGTGCGTAGCGTCCAGGTCCACGGTTCGTCCGTGGACGAGGCTCAAGCGGGGCAGCGAGTGGCGATGAGCCTGAGTGCCCTGTCGGTGGACCAGCTGAGTCGGGGTGACGTCGTCTGTGCTTCCGGAGTCTTTCGCTCCTCGACCTGTCTGGACGTTTCCCTTTCCCTGTTGCCTCACGCTCCAGAACCAGTAAAGCACTGGCAGAGACTTCGGGTTCACGTGGGAACGTCGGATATCCTCGCTCGAGTGGCCTTTTTGGACCGAAAAGAGCTTGAGCCCGGAGATGTGTCACCGGCCCAATTGGTCCTGGAGGAACCTGTGGTAGTTACAGTGACTCAGAGATTTGTGATTCGCTTCTACAGTCCCCTTCGAACCATCGGAGGTGGAGAGGTCCTTGCTCCCTATGGTCGAAAAGCCAGAGGCTCTCAGGCCCGAGTTCAGGCTGTACGTCGGCTCAAGCGTCTCGCGTCGGTTCGTTCCAGATCCGAGAGGGTTGAGGCCTTGCTTGCCTTTTGGGGGCGGATGACACTGGACGATCTTATCGTACAGGCTCAGGAAACCCGTAAGGGGTTGGTCGCTCTCCTGTCCGAAAACTCCGCTATCTCTGTTTTGCCTGTGGGGAACGGTGTTGCCTTGTCGGCCGATGAGATTCAGCGCCTCAGTGGAGAAATCGTCGGTTTCGTTCAAACCTACCACGAAGAACATCCCCGTCAGGATGGTCCCCCCCCTGATATAGTGGTCAACCACCTTTTCCCTGAGGGGGATCGCAAGTTGGGGCGGGCCTGTCTGGACAGGATGGTTCAGAGAGGTGAGCTGGTGTCTCGGGAAGGTGTTTTGGCTCTGCCGGATTTTGAGCCCAGGGACGATCAAGCGCTTCAGATCGCTCTGGACGCTCTTCTGGTCCTCTGTGATGAGACAGGGTTTCAACCGCCTCTCCTGGCTGACTGCCCAGCACTCCTGAACATGGTCCCCAACGATTTCTCTAAATTGCTCAGTGAGGCGAGGAACATGGGACTCGTTTCGGTCGTGGACGGGACATTTCTTCTCTCTTCGTCCGTTGAGGCTCGTCTCATGGAGGTTTTGCGATCGGTTGAGGGGGGCATCACCATAGCTTCGGTGCGTGATATTACAGGAAGCAGCCGAAAATTCGTTCTCCCTCTTCTGGAATATCTGGATGGCAAGGGATTGACACGCCGGGTTGGCGATCGACGAATTATCCTGGGGGGGACTGCTTGAAGAAATTTGACACGAGAGAGTCCTCCACGTTCGGGCTTATGTTCCATTCTCCTGAGTATCGTAGGTACCTTCATGGGGGCGTCCACTTGAGAGGCCTCATGGGAAAGTTATTTCAGAACCTGTTGTGTCGTGGTGTGTATGGTCTGATACGCTTGTGTCGGATACCCTGTTCTTTCAGAACCTTCTCGAAGAGAGTCTTGCGCCCCTTGCGAGAAGTGAATCGATTGATGGACTCTGACAGAAGCGTGTGATTATATCGATCTCTTCCTGCCGATGCTCGGAAGGGATGAGAACGAGGTCTGCCGGGAGCGATACGCGGGAGACTGAGTCGAGCCGTTGTATCGCTTCTTCTAGCGGTGGAGATCTCCTGTTGAGCCCTCTGGCTGATAACGGCGGCCCCACATGGACCATGGCGATAGGAGAGGGGAGTCCCGCCAGAGATGCCGGCACGGTGAGCGCGGATATACCAGAGGGGAGAGGCGTGTGATCCTCAGGATACGCCGGACGTTGGAGCCTACGAGTATAAAGAGACTGGACCTGCTCCTGCATCTGGCAGTGGTGGTGGCGGTTGTTCTGCGGGCTTTGCCCCGGCCGTTCTGTTCCTCGCCCTGCCACTGTTTTTTCTAAAGACGTTGAAGGATAGACTGATCGGGAGTATAACGATAGAAGACAAGAGGAGGAGCCGTCCCGAACCAAGGCGGCTCCTCCTCTTTTTCGCTGTGTTGCTCTGGGTCTCTATGTATATATCCATCCCGTCCTTCTCGAATGAGGAGACGAACGAATTGTGTGTCAACGGTCTTCGACGAGGAAAGAGCTTTCGCACCTCGTCTTTTCGTCTCCTCTTGATTATAATGGGAAATAACAGCGCTACGATGCGCTCAATTTAAGGCCGATGGAGCAAGGATATCCATGGTGGCTATGGAGGGAATAGCTATGTCAGAGACCGAGAGCTATTGGTGGTATATCACCCTGAAAGGGCCGTCTGGTCAGGGAGAAGTTCTCCGGTCCCTTGCCGAAGCATCGGGATGTATAGGTTCCGAAGAGGAAGATCGTTCGTCCTCCGTTTCGGTGGAGCTTCGGGCCTACTATCGAAGCAATCACGATCTGGGAGACTGGATGGAGCGACTGGCCCCTCTCGTCACTGAGTGGCCCGATATATCGGTCCATGATATGGGAAAAATCGAGAATCGCCAGTGGTACGCCCTCTCCTTGGAAGCCTTTCCTCCGTTGAATGTGGGAGAGCGATTTGTCGTGTTGGCTCCATGGCACAGGGGGAAAGAACCGGAGGATCGTATTCCACTGTACATCAATCCCGGCAGTGCCTTCGGAACGGGATATCACGAGAGTACCCAGAACGTGCTGATCCTGATGGAGCGCTATTTCAGGCCCGGTATCACTGTTGCCGATATCGGTTGCGGATCGGCCATCCTGTCCATCGCCGCTGTCAAGTTGGGGGCGGAGACTGTCTATGCCAGGGATGTAGATCCCTCGGTCATGACCGAAGCGGTGTCCAATATCGCTTTGAACGACCTGGACCAGCGACGGATCCTTTTGGAGGAGGGGGATCTGCTGGACGATTTTGATCATGCTGTGGATTTGTTGGTGGCCAACATTTTGCTCGATCCTCTTTTAAACTTGATTCCCCGCGTGGCATCGGCTCTTAAGCCGTCGGGGATAGCTCTGTTCTCCGGTTTGACATTGAGTGAGAGGGAGCGTTTTGAGGCGGGCCTGTCCCATGTAGGCCTTTCGATCATCGATGAGGTCACCAGCGATCAATGGCTGGGACTGGCGGTGACCCAGGAGTGATCGGACCTGCGGTTTGTATCAAGGTTCTCGGCTGTCGAGTCAACCTCTACGAAGCGGACGCATTGGCGTCAGCTTTTCAGGCGGCAGGAGCGACCATCGTTCGCAACGCTCCTTGGGATGTCGCTGTTCTGGTCTCCTGTGCTGTAACTGCTGAAGCCGATCGCAAGAGTCGTCAGGCCGTTCGTCGTTTTCGGCGGACGGAGCCCCACTGTATTGTCGTCGCCACTGGCTGTTGGGCACAGGGTCTTTCCGACGAGGAGGCTCGTTCTCTGGGAATTGATCTGCTCGTGGGCAATCGCTGCAAAGGCGAGTTGGTGCCGTCTGTCCTCCGTATGATTCAGGGCGAGGCTGTGCCGTCGGTTCGGTGTGACGTGTGCGCCAGCTCCAAATGGGATCCCCTGGTCATCGATCGTCCTCGCTTCAGAACCAGAGCATTTTTGAAGGTTCAGGACGGTTGCGATCATTTCTGCACATACTGCATCATTCCCTCCGTTCGAGGGAAACCGGTAAGTCGTTCTGTGGAGGATGTTCTTCAGGAAGTTCGAGCTGTAGTGGATTCGGGGTGTTCTGAGGTTGTTCTGACAGGTGTTCATCTTGGCCTGTATGGTCGAGGAAGCGACGAGACGTTGGCTACATTGCTCCTCAATGTGGCGTCGGTGCCGGGGGTCTCGAGGATTCGATTAGGTTCCCTGGAGCCTTTTTCCGTGGGAGATGATCTCCTTCGAGTTATGGCAGAGACGCCTCAGTTTTGTCGCCACCTTCATCTTCCCTTGCAGAGTGGGGACGATAACGTCCTGCGGGCCATGGGCAGGGGGCATACGAGAGACCAATATCTCCGTCTTTTGGAACGAATCCGCAGACTCCTTGGAGACGATATCCATATATCGACGGACGTCATGGTCGGATTTCCCGGGGAGGACAGCCAAGCGTATGAGTCGACTCTGTCGGTTCTTCGAGACGGTACGCTGGGGCGGATTCATGGTTTTTCCTATTCTCCACGGTCTGGGACAATAGCTTCGACCATGTCTAATCGGCCGTCTCGAGCCCTGGTGGAACAACGGTGCCGTGGAGTTCTCGATCTGGGAGACACGTTGCTGGATCGATACGCCCGTCGTTGGCTTGGTCGAACCGTCGACGTGCTGGTCGAAGAGATGTTGGAGGGGGCAGCGTCGGGGTATACCCCCCAGTTTCTTCGATGTCGAGCTGAGGGTAATTGCCGTGAGGGGGCTTTCCTTCGCTGTCGGGTTGAGAGAGTAGATCACGGCGAACTCAGGGGACAGGTGGTCGTATGATGCCTGGGGGGCCTGTCCTTGGGATCGATATGGGAACACGCTATGCTCTGGCCGCCGTCCATTGCGCGGGCAAGGGAGCTCGTCTGATTCCCAATCGTCGAGGCCAGATGAAAACTCCGTCGGTGGTTTGTCGAGATAGCGGACAGTGGCTGGTCGGCGAAGACGCTCTGGCACGAGCCCAGGTATCTGGTGTAGGGGTTTTCTGGGATATCAAGCGACATCTGGGTTGCGATTGGGCACCCTGGATCGATGGGAGACATCGTTCGGCTCAGGAACTTCTTGTCCCTCTCATCGCTGCTGTTCGGGAGGATTGCGAGGCCCATCTCAGTATGGTTCTGACACGGTGTGTCATCACAGTACCGGCTCAGTTCAGCTTTCTGGAACGGTCAGCTATGGCTCGGGTCGCACGGGAGGCGGGGTTCGAGGATATTCGCATTCTCAACGAACCCACGGCAGCTGCTCTGGCCTGTGAGAGCGCTGGCAGGGTCCTGGTGTTCGATTTCGGTGGTGGCACCGTGGATCTATCGATTGTAGAACGAGACGGCCAGACGTGGCAGGTTCTGGAGAGCCGTGGAGATGCCAAGCTGGGAGGTGTCGAGCTTGATCGGGTGCTCTCTCGTTATCTCCAGGATCAGTTGGGGCTCTCCCTGGATTTAGGGAGTCCTCTGGAGATCGTTCTTCTGAATGAGGCGGAGCGAATAAAATGCGATCTTTCTTTTCGGGAAAAGTTGACCTGGCGGTTTCCCGTTCAATTGGAGGGACAGGATCGGGAGATCTCGGTGCGGCGAGATATGATTGAGACGTTGTTTGTCCCGTGGCTTCAGAAATCGGTGGATCTGGCGGTGTCTCTGTGTCGTTACTATGAGCCTGAGAGCGTCATAATGGTGGGAGGAAGCAGTCGAATTCCTCTACTTCGACGTCTCCTTTCCCAGAAAATTCCCGTTCCGGTTCGGTTATGGCGATCTCCCGACGAGGCCGTCGCTCTGGGTGCCGCTCTGTACGGAAACAACGGTGATGGACAACTTCTGTTGGATGTCCTTTCCGAGAGCCTCGGCATCATCGCCTTTGATGGTCAGCCGGTTCCTCTGCTTCGAAAGGGGCATCCCCTGCCGGCGCGCTCTGTTCGTGCTTTTAGAAGTGTGACTGACGGCGACTTTTCCCTGAAACTCTATCAGGGTGCTCCAGGTTTAGTCCGTCGGTATCGAACCATCGCTGTCTTAGATCTTCAGAACATGCGTTGTGGGGAGCGGGTTGATCTGGATTTTCGGATTGATGCGGGGGGCCTGTTGCAGGTACACCTGGCGAGAGAGGCAGGGGACCCTATCTCTATCGCTCCTTTGGAACTTGGAGTTTCCGGTCGACGACGACCAGCAACGTCTTTAGAGGTATTGGAACGACGGGTGGCAGCTCTGGCGTCCGGCTTGTCGTTGGGCCAGCAGGGTCGTCTGGCAAACTTGTTCCGTAAGACCCGACTTTTGAGGGATCTGGAACCACAGTTTTTTGATGAGGGTATGAAAGGTCTTTCCCGTATGGTCGATGCTTTAGAGGAAACGATATATTCATGAATAATTTGAGCACTCATGAATGTTATTTCAGACTTGGTCTGCCCCCTGGGGCGTCATGGTCTCAGGTCAAGGCGGCTTTTCGTCGACTTGCTCGTCAGACTCATCCTGATGTGGCGGGACGATCTGCTCGGGATTTTGAGAGGATATCCGAGGCCTATATGCTTCTTCGGGATCAATTCCGATCAGGCATTGCCCAGGAGACTCCCTCGAAGAAACGCCGTTTCTGTCCTGATTTTCGTCGGTTTTTTGAACCCTTGCTTCGGGTGTCCGTTTGGATCTCTCAAACGGTGGAGGATGTAAGACGACGTCGTAAGGAACGGCGGGAAATTCGAGATAGGCGACGCCAGAAGGAGGATGCTCGCCGTTTTCGTTTGATGGACCAGATTATCGGTGATGGTGAGATCCACATTGAGACTATTCTGGCCCGGCTGAACAAGTCGGGGGGGATTTCCGAGCGGCAGCGTCTGATTCGACGTCTTGAGAGTCCGCTTCCCGAGGTTCGAGGACTGGCGTTCCAGGGATTGAGTACATTTTTAGTCGTCCCTGAGGTGGCTGCTGCCGTGGAGGAGTGTCTGTCCCGCTATGGCCTGGATGAGTTTGGCGTAGATGCTGTGGTCTCTATAGCCGATCCCCTGACAGGGCTCCGGTTGGCGACCTCTGCCGCTCCCCACTTTCGATCCATGACCGTGGGCGTCGCCAGACGATATCTGAAATGGCTTAAGAGCCTTCCTGGTGGGCTCCCCGTCTACGCAGGTCTCCCCGACCCTATATCTGGGCAGGTCGTCGGACTCCTTCTGGCTGAATGGCCCAAGGATCTGCCTTTTCCGTCGGGATCCCGGCTTCAGTCTCTTCTTAATCGAGAGGAGGACGAGGTCCTTATACCCCTCCTTCGGGGCCTGTACAGAAGGGAATATTCCGGTCCACTTCTCCCTTGGGTGGAACGGCTTTCGAAAAACTCGTCTTCTCCGGCGGTAAAAGCGTGGGCTCATGCTATTGTGTGTCGGAGCGCCGTGGTATAAAATGATCCTTAGTTTTTGATCGAGTGATCTATCAAAAACTGACGATGGAGAGGTGAGTCGGTTGAGTTCGGGATGTCCCTTTTGCAAAATTGTCTCTGGTGAGCTCCCCGCATCGGTTCTCTACGAGAATGATCGATGCATCGCTTTCCAGGATCTAGCGCCTCAGGCGCCGTCCCATATCCTGATTGTTCCGAGGGAGCATATTCCTTCTGTGAATCACGTCGAGGATCTCGATCTTTGGGTAGCCCTTATGGGTGCTGTCCAGAAGGTTGTCTCTCAAATCTCTCCTGATTCCGGCTATCGGCTCGTCGTTAATTGCGGCGACGACGGCGGTCAGACAGTCCCCCACCTTCACGTCCATCTGCTTTCGGGTCGTCCCATGGGATGGCCCCCGGGCTAGACGTTGGTGGAATAAGAAAGGAGGGATTTGGTGTGACGACTATCGTTCGACGCGATAACGAGTCTCTTGAAGATGCTCTCAGGCGATTCAAGAGGGATGTCTCCAAGACTGGAATTCTCCGGGAAGCGCGGCAGAGGGAACACTACGAGAAACCGAGCGAGGCCAAAAAACGCAAGCGGCAGGAACTTGCTAAGAAGCGTCGCAGAAGGTAGCGATTATCGTGAGCCCGGATAAAAAATCCGGGCTCATTTTGTGAGGAGGAAGGCCATGAGATGTCCTACATGCGGCGGATCGGAGACCAGGGTCATTGAGACCCGAACTGCCGACGAAGGCCGAATTGTTCGCCGCCGTCGGGAATGTCCCGATTGTTCGTCTCGTTTTACCACATACGAGCGAGTCGAGGAGAAAAAGGTCATCTGGATCTCGAAAAAAGACGGGCGTCGAGAGGCCTTCGACAGGGATAAGATTTCACGGGGAGTACGAAAAGCCTGTGAGAAGCTCCCTGTCTCTCTGGAACGGATGGAGGGTGTGGCCGTTCGAGTAGAGGATCGTCTTTTGGCTGCGGGAGCCGGAGAGATATCCAGCGCCAAGGTCGGAGAGCTAGTCATGGAGGAGCTGGCTGAGTTGGATAACGTGGCATACGTCCGATTCGCGTCGGTCTACCGGGAATTCTCGGACCTGGCGAGTTTTCAAAAAGAAATTGCCGATATCCTGAGACGCCGTTCAATGTTGTAAACAAAGAGACCGCGCCCTTTCTCCAAAGGGCGTGGTCTCTTTATCTCAGGGGCTTTTTAGAGTATAATAGATTCAGATTGTTCGAACTATATATTTTTTAAGGAGGTACTTTCCGTTGAAAACGTTCAGAACTCTGTGTGCTGTGTTGTTCGTATGTTTTTTGATGGTTGGGGTTGCCGTGGCCGCTGAGGAAGTTCGTATCGGAGTCTATGAGCCGATGACCGGACAAAACGCTTTTGGTGGTCAGCTCACTGTCGAAGGCGTTAAGTTGGCTCATGGGCAGGTTCCCGAGGTCTTGGGGCGTCCTGTCAAACTCATCGTCGTGGACAACAAGTCCGACAAGGTTGAGGCAGCTAACGCCGTTAAACGCCTGATTGAGAAGGAGAAGGTCGTGGCCATTATCGGAAGCTATGGTTCATCCCTCTCTATGGCTGGCGGAGAGGTCGCCGAGAAGTCTGGAATCCCTTGCATCACCGACTCCGCTACCAACCCTCTGGTCACTCAGGGCAAGAAATATTACTTCCGTATGTGTTTCATCGATCCCTACCAGGGAGCTGCGGCTGCTTCATACGCGTATGACAACCTTGGTGTTAGGAAAGCTGCGTTATTGCTGGACGTGGCCCAGGATTACTCGGTAGGGTTGGGGAACTTCTTCAAGAAAGCCTTCCTGAAGAAAAAAGGCGAGATCGTGGGGGTGTACAAGTATCAGTCCGGCGACCAGGATTTTACCGCTCAGCTGACGGATGCTATCGCCAAAGGAGCTGATTTCCTGTATATTCCTTCCTACTTTGCCGAGGGCGCTATCATCATGAAGCAGGCCCGGGAGTTGGGTGCCACCTTCCGCATCATGGGCGGTGACGCTATGGACAACCCAGACTTGGTGAAGATTGCGGGCAAGTCCGCTGAGGGGTTTGCCTATACGACCTTCCCCTATGCGCCGGAGATGCCCGATATGACGCCGGCGGCTGAGACCTTCACCAAGCTGTGGAGGGAAAAGTATAAAGACACCGATATGCCTGAGCCCAATGCTAACTCGGCTTTGGGGTACGATTGTTATATGTTTGTCATCGATGCCATCAAACGTGCCGGGAGTACCGATTCCGAGAAGATAACCGAGGCTCTTGCCAGTGCCAAGAACTGGCCTGGCGTGACCGGAGCCACAACTATCAACGCTACTCACGATGCCGAGAAGCCCGTTGGGATCAAGGTGGTCCGGAAAGGTGCCCAGGTTTACGATGCCTCTGTTCAGCCCGAGATGTAGTATCAAGATAGAATAACCTGTGGGGGGAGCTCCGACTCCCCCCTTTATTTAGGGAGGCTCTCGATGACAATACAAATGTTCGTTCAACATTTCTTTAATGCTCTTACCCTAGGGAGCCTATACGCCCTCATCGCCATTGGCTACACTATGGTCTACGGTATTTTACGCCTGATCAACTTTGCCCACGGTGATATCTTCATGTTAGGCGCCTATTTTATATTTTTTGCCGGATCGCTTTTTCATCTTCCCTGGATCGTTGGGGCGGTTGTATCCATTCTTCTCTGTGCTCTGTGTGGGGTTATGGTGGATCGAGTAGCCTATAAACCCCTGCGGGATGCGCCACGGATCTCGGCCTTGATAAGCTCCATAGGTATGTCCTTCCTCATTGAGAATCTGGCTATCGTTGTCTTTAGCGGTATACCTCGTCCTGTAGTTCGTCCAGATTTCTTCGTCAAGGTCATGGTGATCAGGGGAATTCGGGTCTTGCCTCTGGCGGTTATCGTCCCGATAGTCTGCCTCGTCTTGGTCTTAGGGCTGCTTTTTATCGTGTATAAGACGAAACCTGGACTGGCTATGAGAGCGATCTCCAAGGATATCGAGACCACCCGGCTTATGGGGGTCTCCGTAAATCGCATTATCGCTTTGACATTTGGCTTGGGATCCGCTTTGGCCGCAGCCTCGGGGATTATGTGGGC
This sequence comes from Dethiosulfovibrio peptidovorans, assembly GCA_002748665.1. NCBI lineage: Bacteria > Thermotogati > Synergistota > Synergistia > Synergistales > Dethiosulfovibrionaceae > Dethiosulfovibrio > Dethiosulfovibrio peptidovorans. The sequence continues at coordinate 107,965 of PDTB01000018.1, forward strand.
TCTTCGGTATCCTCAGATCCAGCCCCTCATGGGGTTCATGCCTGGGATCAAGGCTTTTATCGCTGCGGTGGTCGGTGGTATCGGATCAATCCAGGGAGCTGTGGCAGGGGGCATGATCCTGGGATTCGTTGAAATTATGACTGTGGCCTTTTTCCCGGAGCTCTCAGGGTATAAGGATGCCTTTGCTTTTATACTTCTGATTGTTATTTTATTAGCTAGGCCCACGGGTTTGATGGGCGAGAGAATCGAGGAGAAAGTATAATGGCGACCAACACCACGAGAAACCGATCTCTCACGTTGGCCCTGCTGGCTGTCGTGGCGGTGTTCCTCTGGTGGGCTCCGACCCACCTGGACGGCTACAAGATCCAGATCCTGAATCTGATCGCTATCTACTCCATTCTAGGGCTCAGTCTGAACTTGATCTACGGATTTACGGGGATGTTCTCCCTGGGAACGGCTGGGTTCATGTGTATCGGAGCGTATGTCTCGTCCATGCTTATCCTGCCTGAGATGCAAAAGGACATGATCTTTATCCTTGAACCCTTGAATCCGGTCCTGTACGGTGCTCATGCCCCCTTCGTGGTGGCTGTTTTTGCCGGTGGAGTTGCAGCTGCCCTTGCGGGGTTGATCATAGGGGTACCGGTGCTCCGTCTGGGGGGTGACTACCTGGGTATCGCTACCTTGGGTTTTGCCGAGATCATCCGGGTAGTGGCCAACAACTTGCCGACCATCACCAACGGAGCCTTGGGACTCAAGGGCATACCGGGGTATGCCACTCTCTGGTGGAACTACGGCTGGATGGCCTTCACCCTCTACGTCATGTACCGGTTGGTCAACAGCAACTTTGGTAACGCCCTGAAAGCTATTCGAGACGATGAGTTGGCAGCCAAGGCTATGGGTATCGATACCTTTCGGTATCGGGTGATCTCCTTCACGGTGGGATCTTTCTTTGCAGGGATCGGGGGAGCTCTTATGGCGAGTCTCTTAACCACCATCGATCCCAAGATGTTCATGGTGATTATGACCTACAATGTCCTCATGGTGGTGGTGGCCGGAGGTCTGGGATCCCTGACGGGAAGCGTCATTGGGGCTGTGATCGTGACGGTCCTTTTGGAGTGGCTTCGTTTCGTGGAGAATCCCATTTCCCTCGGCTCTTTCGAGATGCCGGGAATTCCGGGCATGAGAATGGTCATCTTTGCCCTGGCGCTGATTATTATCATCCTCTATCGTCCTGAAGGGGTCATGGGGACTCGGGAGTTGTCCTGGAACCGCCTGTTGTCGTGGAGAAAGAGAGGAGCCGCCCATGAGTGACCGTAGGGTGATATTGGATGCCAAAGGGCTGACCATGCGTTTTGGTGGCGTCACTGCGGTGAGCGATTTTAGCATGGCCGTTCAGGAGCATCGGATTGTAGGTCTCATCGGGCCCAATGGGGCTGGTAAGACAACGTCGTTTAACATGATCACTGGATACTATACTCCCACCGAGGGTACGGTTCAGTTTGACGGTACGGAAATCAACGGTATACCGCCCCATAAGGTCTGTTATCTTGGAATCGCTCGGACCTTCCAGAATATCCGGCTTTTTAGAAACGAGACGGTCCTTCAGAATGTCATGATCGGTGCTCATCTCAGACAGAAGAGCCGGTGGTGGCAGGCTCCCCTTATGTTGCCTTCTTTTATGCGAGAGGAGCGGGTGGTCAGGGATCGGGCCATGGAGTTGTTGGAGAAAGTCAACCTTCATACGGTGGCGCACGAGCGTTCCGACTCGCTGTCCTACGGGCAACAGCGACGATTGGAGATTGCACGGGCTCTTGCAACGGAACCTCGCTTCCTTCTTCTTGACGAGCCTGCTGCGGGAATGAACCCCGAGGAGTCTCAGGTGCTGATGAGCTTTATCCAGAGGCTGCGGGACGAGTTTCGCCTTACCGTGCTCCTCATTGAGCACGATATGAAGGTCGTTATGGGTGTCTGCGAATACATCTGGGTATTGGATTACGGCAAGCTCATAGCTCAGGGGAGCCCCGAGGATATTCAGGGGAACCCCAAGGTGATCGAGGCATACCTGGGAGAGGAGTTTCTGGCCGATGCTTAAGATCAAAGATTTGAACGTCCACTACGGGGGAATTCACGCCGTCAAGGGAATCTCCATTGATGTTCCTGAAGGTCGGATTGTCACCTTGATCGGAGCCAACGGTGCTGGAAAGAGCAGTACTATCAGAGCCATATCGGGACTTCTTCGGCAAACGAAAGGGCAGGTTCTGTACGGAGAGCCAGGGGTCAATCTCCTGAAGAAATCCCCCGAAGACATCGTCAAGGCTGGGGTGGTTATGTGTCCCGAAGGACGGCGTATCTTCCCGCACCTCTCAGTGGAGGAGAACCTTGATTTGGGGGCCTACATCCGGTCAGATCGTGATGGGGTAGAGAAAGATATGCGGTGGGTTTACGATCTCTTTCCCCGGTTGAAGGAACGCTCTTGGCAGAAGGGGGGAACCCTCTCGGGTGGCGAACAGCAGATGTTGGCTGTCGGTCGGGCTCTCATGAGTCGGCCGAGCTTGATTATGTTGGATGAGCCCTCCCTTGGCCTGGCCCCTCTTCTGGTGAAGGAGGTCTTTGAAATTATCCAGGAGATCAACTCGCAGGGCAAGACGGTCCTGCTCGTCGAGCAGAACGCCTTCGCTGCCTTGAAAATCGCTCATTATGCCTACGTTCTGGAGGTGGGCTCCGTTGTCCTTCAGGGAACAGGGCAGGAGCTTCTGCTCAATCCCAAAGTCAAGGACGCTTACCTCGGAGGCTGAATATCGTCAAATTCTCGCAGGGAGGCCAAATGGCCTCCCTTTCTTTTTGTTTATGTTCGCCTTTTGTGTATAGCCTCGGCTTTTGTGTCATAATAGGTAAGTTTGAACGATGTTGAATCTCTTCGCGTAGCATCCGAATAAAGGAGGTGAGGCCATGTCGTCCCTGAACGTGCCCAATATTCTCAGTCTCTCCAGAATTTTTCTGGCTCCGCTCGTGGTCTTTCTCCTGACCGTCAGGATAGATTTCGATATTCCCTATCTGTTGAACCTGGGGCTGGATGTCACCTATGGCGATATTCTCGCTGGGTTGATCTTCATCGTTGCGGCTCTCACCGACACCGCAGACGGATACATCGCCCGAAAAAAGGGGATTGTCACCAATTTTGGTATGTTTATCGATCCTCTCTCCGATAAGGTCCTGGTTGTGGCAGCGCTCATCTCGCTGGTCGAGCTGGGACGGCTTCCCGCATGGATGGTGGTGGTGATCGTCTCCCGGGACTTTGTGGTGAGCGGTCTTCGGATGGTAGCGGCTGTCGGGGGTGCTGTGATTCCGGCGTCCTGGACGGGAAAGGTTAAGACGGTCGTTCAGATCGTGGCTATCAGCATGGTCATTTTCAAGGTCCCTTTGGGGATGCCCGCCATGTGGCTGGCCTTGGTGTTCACCGTGTGGTCCGGTGTGTCCTATCTGACTGCCGGGTGGTCTCTTATCGTGGAGGCTGACTAGAAATCTACGGGATTTGAGGTGGATCGGTGTGTTTGGCACATTGAAAAAAGCGTTAGGGCTGGATCCTAACGAGAGAGCTTTAAAGCGATATGCTCGAGGAGTCTCCAATATCAATGATCTGGAGCCCCAAATGCAGTCCTTGTCCGATGAGGATATTCTTCGAAAAGCAGCTGCCCTTCGGGAGGAGCTCTTCCCCTTAGAGGGGCAGGAGCTTCGGGAGGCATTAGATCGCTACCTTCCTACGGTTTTTGCCATGGTTCGGGAGGTCTCTGTCAGAACCCTGGGGCTTCGCCACTTTGACGTCCAGCTTATGGGAGGCATGGCCCTCCACGAGGGCAATATCGCCGAGATGAAGACCGGCGAGGGGAAAACTCTGGTGGCTCCCTTGGCGGTAATCCTCAATGCTCTGACTGGCCGAGGGGTCCATGTGGTGACGGTCAACGATTATCTGGCCAAGCGGGATGCGGCGTGGATGGAACCCCTGTACCGGGGGCTGGGCCTCTCAGTGAGTGTGATCTATTCCTTCATGGATCCCGAGGAGCGACGTGCTGCCTACGAAGCCGATGTAACCTATGGAACCAACAGCGAGTTTGGCTTTGACTACCTCAGAGATAACATGGTCCTTGCCAAAAACCAGATGGTTCAGAGAGGTCACAATTTCTGTATAGTCGACGAGGTAGACTCTATCCTGGTGGACGAGGCCAGAACGCCTCTGATCATTTCAGGGCCGTCGGAGGACAGTGAGGAACCGTATCGAGCGGCAGATCAGGTGGCCAGCCGTCTCTCGGGTGTGGCAAAGGATCCTAACGAGGTTCGACCGTCTCTGCTGGATGCTCAGGAGTGTCCAGAGCCCGATGCGGACTTCGAGTACGATGAAAAGGAACGTTCTGTGGCTCTGACATCCCGGGGAATTGCCAAGTGTGAGTCCCTTACGAAGACTCCAGACCTGTTTACGGATATGGCCTACAGCGACACGGCTCACAAAATTCTCCAAGCCATAAAGGCCAGGACCCTGTTCCAGAGGGATACCCATTACGTGGTTAAAGATGGCGAGATTGTCATCGTGGACGAGTTTACCGGCCGTCTCATGTTTGGTCGAAGATACTCGGACGGGCTCCATCAGGCCATAGAGGCCAAAGAGCGGGTGAAGATCGGTAAGGAGAGTCAGACCCTTGCTACGATAACCCTTCAGAACTATTTCCGCATGTACCGAAAACTGGCTGGGATGACTGGCACCGCTGCTACAGAGGCCGAGGAATTCAAGGAAATATACGGTTTAGGTGTCGTGGTGGTTCCCACAAACCGACCGATTGTTCGGGATGACATGGCCGACCAGGTTTATCAGACCAAGTCCGAAAAATTTGCCGCTGTGGCCGATGAGATCCAGGAGATATCCTCGCAGGGGCGTCCCATCCTGGTGGGTACCACATCAGTTGAGCAATCTGAGCGACTCAGCAAGTTGTTGAAGGCTCGGAAGGTTCCTCATCAGGTCTTGAACGCCAAATACCATGAGAAGGAATCTCTCATAGTGGCCCAGGCTGGTAGGCTTGGCGCCGTGACCGTGGCTACAAACATGGCGGGACGGGGAACTGATATCCTTTTGGGAGGGAATCCTGAGTACCTGGCTCAGGAGGAGCTTCGCAAAGAGGGCCACGACACCGAGAGTGCCCTGGATCGCTACGGAGAGCTTTTGGACGAGTTTCGGACGACCTGTGCTTCGGAAAAGGAGAAGGTTTTGGAACTTGGGGGCCTGTGTATTCTGGGGACTGAGCGTCACGAGGCTCGACGAATTGATAACCAGCTTCGAGGGCGTTCCGGTCGACAGGGAGATCCCGGGAGTTCTCGGTTTTTCCTTTCTTTGGAAGATGATCTCCTTCGGCTTTTCGGTTCAGAGCGTATTCAAGGTCTCATGGGCAAACTGGGGCTTGAGGAAGGAGAGGCCATTGAACACTCTCTTCTGACCCGAGCGATAGAGTCGGCACAGAAAAAAGTAGAACAGCTTCATTACGATATCCGTAGGCAGCTTTTGATGTACGATAACGTTATGAATCGCCAGCGAGAGGCCGTCTACGACGAGCGTCAGCGAATTCTCTCCGACGAAAATGTGGTGGAGCATGGGTGGGAGATCATCTCGGGCGTTACAGAGGATATTCTGGATGGGGCTTTCCCGGAGAATGGAGACCCCGATCCTGAGAGTGCGGCCATCCGGCTCAAGGCACTTTTCTGGCCTGGGGTGGAGCATCCCCTTGATGGTGTTGATGCGATACAGGCTTTGCCCAGGGCCAAGGAGGCTATTCTGCTCGACCTCAAGTCCCGCTATGACGGAAAAGTGGCTGACATGGGGGCCGATTCGTGCAGCGACCTGTTCCGCTTCATCTCTCTGCACGTTCTGGACGGGAGCTGGAAGGAACATCTGTTAGCCATGGATGCCCTGAGACAGGGAATTGGTCTTCGAGCTGTAGGGCAGAAGGATCCCCTGTTGGAGTACCAGTTCGAGTCGTATGCTCTGTTCCAGGAATCAATGGCTCAAGTTCGAGAATCCATCGCTCAGCTTCTTTTCCGCGTAGCGGTGGCTTCCGAACCTCGTTCTTCTGTATCCCGAAAGGACGTCAGAGAGAGTCGGGAGTTTGCTCTTCCCTCGCCGGGAGGGATACCCGTGCCGGGGAGCCATGCTGGAGAGGGGCGACCTGAACCATTCAGACGTCAGGGGCGAAAAATTGGGCGCAACGAGAAATGTCCATGTGGAAGCGGAAAAAAATACAAAAACTGCTGTGGTTCTAATCGTTAGGCTATACTAGGGGAGGATATGTCATGAATCGTTGGCGACTATCAAGTGTCAGTTTCTTTTTGATTCTTATATGGTCTGTTGCAGCAACAGCTTTTGAACCGATAGACATACCCAGGCTTGTTCAGGAAGCTCCCCCTTTGGGAACCTATGGAGAACCGCCTGCGGTGATCTGGCAGCGTCAGGAGTCCTACGGACTTCGTCCCGACGGGGCCATGGTGAAAGACAGTCTGTGGATCGTTCTCGTGACCGAGACCTTAAATCCAACCTGGCCTCAAAACCTGCTCCATGTCCCTCATCCTGGCTCCCTCAAGATCCTGGAGGCGGACCTGTACGACCCGGTTTCGGGAAAGAAACTTCGATCCCTGGAGGCCTCTATTAACGACGAAAAGGGCTACTCGACCTGTTCTATGACCTTGGGCGATGTCGACGAAGCGGTCTTGGTTCTCCGTTTTCGTCAGGTATATGATGGTCGGTTTTCCGTTGGGGGGATCGTCCATTTTGCCTCTGATCTTCCCATGTGGGAGGGCTCTGTCTCGGTCTCGGTTCCCTCCGGGACCCAGCTCAATGTCCAGAGTAACCGGCTCGACCCACCTAAATCCATAAACAAGGCTGGTATGACCATCCGCCGCTGGTCGATCTATAATCTCCCGGCGCGGGAGAGGCCGTCCTTGCTTCGCCGTGGTGATCCGTATCTGGCTTTTGGACTCAGGTCTGGGAAAGATTCGTTCCTGTACCTGCTTTCAGAGTTGAAATCCATGCTTGTGCCGTCCGTTCCGTCTCGGTTTAAGCCTCTCTTTGAGAAAGCAAACCGAGTCACTGCGGGTGTCGCTCTCATGCGAGCCATGGATGGTCAGGTTATTCCTGAGAGTCGGGGCTGTCTTCGGGAACCTATTCCAGAAGAAGGACCCTGGACCGAATGGGAACGACCGTTCCTTCTCCAATCATGGCTCAAAAAATTGGGGTGGAAAGCTCAGGTTTTTTGGACCACATTTCTCCCTCTGGCTCCTAACGTGCCAGTCTCCATCGAATCCTTGCTCGTCCCTGTGCTTCGAGTGGCTCCTCCTGGATCAGATGGGTGGATGTATGTTCCCGGTCAGACAGTGGAGCCTGGAGAGTCCCCTCCGTCCCTGACAGGGAAAACTCTGTATGGAGTCTCCGCAGGGAACGAGCTTTTGACCTGCTCAGTTGAGCAGGGGAAAATGGCGGAGCACCGACTGACGTTGGACTGGGATCTGTCGTTAAACTTGAAGGGGGTTCTTGAGGGTATACTGCACCTGTGGGTCAGAAATGGATGGGTCCAGGTGATGCCTCTGTCGGAGGACATAACCTGGTCTGGGCTGGAGGCTCTACTTCCCAGCGTCTTAACGTGGCGGGCTGGGGATATGGATTTCTATCCCATGCACTATGGGTATCGAATCGATATTCCCGTCCGAAAGGCTACGGGAATTCCCGGTGGTCCTGGTATGTTGCTTCGCCTTCCCTGCTTGGTGCCTGGTGCTCTGGATGATTTAGGTCGGGAGAAGGACGGGGAGTTTCTGTTTCCTTTTGTGGTTGAGCAACAGTATCGTGTCGCTCTCCCGAAGGGTGTTGAGGTCCTCTCGCTTCCTCCGATGAATGATCACTCCGACGGACATTTGCGTTTCACCGAGGTCCTTCGATTCAGTAAAAAACAGAGAGCTCTTTTGGGAGAGGAAAAGGTCGTTTCAGGTACGATATGCTACGATCAAGTTACGCGCTCGGGGCTGGGCAAGCTCTTGGGCTCTTGGCTTCGGTGGCGGAGTCTTTCGATACCCTTATCCATTCGGTGATTAAATAATGGCTGGATGGTGCTGTGCCAAATTAGAAAGGGAGTTTGATATCGATGGCGGACGTATCGACTGTTTTGAAAGCAAAAATCCAGGATGTCCTGTTTTTTTTAGCCCGTGAGGGAAATGTAGAGACCGACGACCTGCCGAAGGTTCATCTGGAGCGCCCTAAACGCGATGGTCAGGGAGATTGGGCCACCAACGTGGCTATGCAGGCCTGCAAATTTTTCGGAGAAAAACCCCGAACTCTGGCGGAACGTATGGCTGAGCGTCTCAAGGACGATAAGCTCCTGAGGGGCGTCGAAGTAGCCGGTCCCGGGTTTATTAATTTTTTCCTTTCCGATGGCTGGATCGCTGACGTAATCTCCCAGGTTATGGAGAGTGGGGATGAGTACGGTCGGTGTAATCTGGGGCGAGGTCGCCGTGTGCAGGTGGAGTTTGTCAGCGCTAATCCCACAGGGCCGCTTCACGTGGGACACGGCAGAGGAGCTGCCGTGGGCGATATCGTGGGAAATATCCTTGCCTTTGCGGGTTGGTCTGTGAATAAGGAATACTACGTCAACGATGCCGGGCTTCAGATGGATAACCTGGGAGCCTCCACCCAGTCCCGATATTTTGAACTCCTCGGACAACCAGAGAGAGCACCCTTCCCCGAGGATGGGTATAAAGGTAACTATATTTACGACCTGGCCCGTCAGATCATAGACGCCGAGGGGGATCGCTTTTTGGCGGCGCCTCTGGAGGATAGTCTTGACTATTTTCGGAATTTCAGTGGGCAGGTCATTTTAGAGGAAATCCGGTCGGTCTTGCATCGTTTTGGTGTGACCTTTGACCGATGGTTTTCTGAAAAGAGCCTCTACGAGGAGAATATGGTGGAGGAGGCTATGGAGGTCCTGAAAGATCGGGGGTTCTCCTACGAGGAGAATGGAGCTGTCTGGTTCAGATCCACGAGTTTTGGTGACGACAAGGATCGAGTCCTCTTCCGCTCCAACGGTGTTCCCACCTATTTTGCTTCGGATGTGGCCTATCATAAAAACAAGTACGACAGAGGTTTCCATCGGGCCATCGATGTCTGGGGGGCGGACCACCATGGGTATGTGCCTCGGATGAGTGCGGCCATGCAAGCTCTGAATAAGACCGACGACGATGGGTTCTCCGTTGTCCTCATTCAGTTCGTGAATCTCCTTCGTGATGGGGAGCAGGTCTCCATGTCGACTCGGTCGGGGCAGTTCGTCACCTTATCCGACGTACTCGACGAAGTCGGTGTGGACGGCACCCGATTTTACTTCGTCATGCGTCGTGCCGACAGCCATCTTGATTTCGATCTCGAGTTGGCAAAACGGGAATCGTCGGATAACCCGGTGTTTTACGTTCAATATGCTAACGCGCGCATTGCGAGCATCGCCAGAAACATGAAGGAACGTGGTATCTCCATGCCCTCCTTGAACGAATTGGATTCGGAGCATCTGAGCAGCGCAGAGGAGAAAAAACTCGTCACGCGCCTCTCTATATTCCCCGAGGAGGTGGAAAAAGCTGCCCAGGAGCTTGCGCCTCACCGAATTGTCTCCTATGTTCATGATCTGGCAGGAGATTTTCATTCCTTTTACAATGCTCATCGAGTTTTGGACGACGATCCTCGGCGGCCATCTCGAATTCTTTTGGTCCAAGCCACTCAATCGGTGCTGGCCAACGCTTTACGGATCCTGGGGATCTCGGCGCCGGAGAGGATGTAGGTTGTGCCACGGCTCAGATGGGTCCTTTTCTGGGCCGTTACGGGGCTCATCCTGATGGTGATATCGACGGCCTTATTCCGGGAGCATCGTCGTGTGCGGTTCCTTGAGAAAAAACTTGCCGTTAAGGAAGCTGCTTTGGTGGCGTTGAGCATGGACTTGGGACGTTCACGAGAGCGATTGGATTTTTATCGAACGCCAGAGGGGAAGGCCCGACTAGCCAGGGAGCAGTTCAACCTCGTTTTTCCTGGAGAGAGGGTTTTCCGGGTGACTGTCGAGTCACCGGATACCTTGCCTGAAAAAGAACCATAGGGTATAATTCACGTTTGTAATCCCTGCCCCCCCTGGGGGGGCCTCATGTCCAAAGGGAGGAGGTGACGCTCATGCGTCCATACGAGATGATGGTTCTCTTGGAACCCGATCTTGAGGACCATAGCGCTGAGCTCGACGGTATCAAGGAGGTTATCGCCAAGCTTGGCGGAACAGCGGGCAAGGTCGATGTCTGGGGAAAACGCCGTTTGGCCTATCCCATCGAGAAGCGAACTGAGGGCTACTATGCTCTGATCTCTTTCGACCTGGATCCCACGCAGCAAAAGGAGTTGGCTCGTCTGCTGGGGCTTCGGCCTGGAATGGTTCGGAACTTAGTAATTCGGCAGGATCAGGAGTGACGAAGAGGAGGAGATCGGCATGGCTCGTGGATTTAACAAGGTCATCCTCATGGGAAATCTCGCACGTGATCCTCAGATTCGATATACTGCCAGCAAACAGGCAGTGGCGTCTCTTTCCGTCGCGGTGAACCGTTCCTGGAAAGGGAAAAACGGTGAGGTTCAGGATGCGGTGGATTTCATCCCCGTTGTAGTGTGGGGAGCCCAGGCGGAGAACTGTGAGAGGTATCTATCCAAAGGGCGACCTGTCCTTGTTGAGGGACGGCTTCAGGTTCGAAGCTATGACGATAAGTCGGGGCAGCGGCGTTGGGTCACAGAAGTTGTGGCCAGCGATATCACTTTTCTACCGTCGGGAGGACGACGGGATGATGAAGGGGCCTCTCAAGGTGAATATGGTGATCCCCGTCATCAAGATGTTAGACGCCAATCTCAGAGCCAGGCCCGAAGTTTTCGGGACGATCTAGGCGGTGATGAGTTCCCCATGGATATATCGGAGATGGCTGGTGCTGACGAGGATGAGGCCGATATCCCCTTCTAGAACTTCTGTTGTTCTTTGATGCCTCAATGAAAGGAGCTTGAACATGGCTTTCGGCGGAAACAAACGGCGGGGAAAACGTCGTCCTAAGGTCTGTTTTTACTGTGTTGACAAGATCGACTCGGTGGACTACAAGGACGTGGATCGCCTTCGGAAATACATCAGTGAGAGGGGTAAGATCGTCCCTCGTAGAGTGACGGGAAACTGCGCTCACCATCAGCGCCAGCTGACCGTTGCTCTGAAACGGGCTCGTTATATGGCTCTGTTGCCCTATAGCGCTGAGTAAAAACTGCACGTTGCAGGGAATGGGAGAAACCCAGAGGGGGAGAAGCGGCGCTTCTGCCCCTCCGTTTATCAACAAAAGGTGGCTAACAGCCTTTCGTTCGAATATGATGATGTTGAATTTAGATTCTATTCTATCGAAGAGACAGCTGGAGCTGGTTCAACGATGAACGGAACCAAAAGCCTCGTCGAGTCGTCCCTCCTGACTGGATTAGCTGTGGTTCTGTTTTTGGCTGCTCGGTTCCTTCCGATGGTGGGTGTCGTCTTCTCTCTTCTGTGTCCTGCACCCTTGGTTATCTTGGGACTGAGGCACAGTTCTCGCATGGCGTTTGTATCCTTGGCGGTCGCCACAGCGATGGTTGCCTTTCTGGCTGGCCCTCCATCAGCTATCTCCTTTGCCGTTGGTTTTGGTCTCTTGGGACTGGGTTTAGGCTTTTTGGCCTCGCGACTTGATAGAGGTGTGGATATCATGCTTTATGGGGTGGGGGTCTCCCTGCTCAGCAAGCTTTTTCTCATGGTGATTCTGACGCAACTCACCGGAGTTAACCCTTTCGACCCCGACATAGAAGAGATCCGTTCTGTGGTGGAGCGAATGAGTGAAATGCTGGGAAGGGCTGGCTCTGGAGGTGCTCGACAGCAGATAGAAACCATGCTTCGGGTTATCCCTCTTATGTTCCCGGCCATGCTTGTCGTGGCAAGTGCCATGGACTGTCTATTGACCTACGTGGTCTCCCGTCAGGTTCTTCAACGTATTGGTGCCGTGAGGCTCCCCTCCCTGCCTCCTTTTGAGGAGTGGCGCTTCCCCAAGAGTCTCTTTTGGGCCTTTGTCCTGTCGGTTATCATGCTCTTTTTCGAGAAGTCCACACAGCAGGCTTCTCTCTTCTCCCAGATAGGCTTGAATCTGAGGCTCATCGCCAGCCTTCTCTTTATGATCCAAGGCTTGGCTGTCCTGTGGGCGTTTATGAGCAGCCGTGACATTGCTCAGGGGTGGCGGTTGGGAGCAGCCATTTTGGTGATTCTGGTTCCATTTTTGTCCCAGATCGCCGTCGTATTGGGAGTAGTAGATATTTGGATCGATTGTAGATCGAAGTTTCAAGGCCGGAGGTGACCGAAGAATGAAAGTTATCTTGATGGACGAGGTCAGAAAGCTGGGTAAGAAAAACGAGGTTCTGGAAGTCTCCGATGGATATGCCCGAAACTTTCTCTTTCCTCGAAAGTTGGCCATTGAGGCAACGAAAGGAAACTTAAATAAGCTTCAGGACCAAGAAAATTCCTCGAAAAAGAAGGATCAGCAAGCGAGAGCTCAGGCGGAGGAGGAGAGGAAGCACCTTCAGAATCGTCAGGTTACGGTCTCAATGAGCGCCGGAGAGGGGGGGCGTCTCTTTGGCAGCGTGACCACCGCTCAGATCGTTGAGGCGATCAGGGAGCAGTTCGACGTGAACGTGGACAAAAAAAACGTGAGAATTGCCGATGTGGTCAAGACTTTAGGGCATTATCCTTGTACGGTCAGACTATACCAGGGGGTCGAGGCGTCTATGACCTTGAAGGTGGAGGATCGGTAGGGCAGTGAGTATCCCCGGCTACGACCGGATTCCGCCTCAGAACCTGGAGGCCGAACGGGCGGTCATGGGATCGTGTCTCATGGACAGGGAGGTCCTGATCCAGATCTCGGAGTTTCTCACTGCTGAAGACTTTAGAGACAGCAACTACCAGATCGCTTTTGAGGTCCTCTTGGATATGCTCCGAGAGGACCGTCCCGTGGATTCCCTGACTTTTCTGGAGGAGCTTTCACGGAGAGGGCTCTCCCAGCGCCTTGGAGGACAGGCATTCATCGTGGCGGTCATGGACAGTGTCCCCACGACTGCCAATGCCGAATATCATGCCAAGATCGTTCGGGATAAAGCGGTACTTCGGCGTCTCATCTCGGCTGGGACAGCCATTGCCAGGATGGGATATTCGGAGGACCGGGAACTGGATGAACTTTTGGAGGAAGCTGAACGGGCCATCTTCGAGGTTTCCCGTCAGAGGAACGAGGTGAACTTCAAGATGGTCGCCGATGTCCTTGGCCCGACCTTTCACCAAATAGAAGTTCAGTTTCATAATCCAGAGCAGACGGTTACCGGTGTGATGAGTGGGTTCGACGATTTGGACCGCTTAAGTGGGGGGCTACAGGTCGGGAGCCTGAATATTCTGGCGGCCCGACCATCCATGGGGAAGACGGCGCTTGCCTTGAATATCGCTCGTAATGTCGCAGTTCGAGGTAAGCTTCCGGTACTTATATTTAGTCTTGAGATGGGCGCCGATCAGTTGGTCCAACGCCTTTTGGGGGCTGAGGCTCGAGTGAATCTCCAAGACCTTAGAACCGGGGCTTTTGCACGGGAGGATTGGGAAAAACTCACCTCTGCGGCAGGAGAGCTGACTAAGGCTCCTCTATACATCGATGACAGCTCCATGCTGACGACCACGGAGATGCGGGCCCGATGTCGCCGCTTCAAGGCGAAACACTCCTCTTTGGGGCTTATCGTGGTTGACTATCTCCAACTCATGAGCTTAGCTCGGCGGATAGAGAGCAAACAGCAGGAAGTGGCCGAGATCTCTAGGGGGCTCAAAGCCATCGCCAGAGAACTTGACGTTCCGGTGTTGGCTCTGTCTCAGCTGTCTCGGGCTGTGGAGAGCCGAACTGACAAGCGCCCTCAGCTCTCGGACCTTCGAGATAGTGGTGCTATCGAGCAGGATGCTGATCTGGTCGCTCTGCTGTACAGAGAAGCGTATTACGCGAAGGATGTTCCTCCAGATCAGCAAGATGACAGTGCGGTCCTGCACATCGCCAAGCATCGAAACGGGCCTACAGGAGAAGTGCACCTCATGTTCCTGAGGCAGCATACTCGTTTCGAGAGCAAAAGCTCAATGACTTGTTTCTAGGAGGCGAAAAACGTGAATGATCGACAACTGACTGAGATCGAACTTTCTCGGATCCGTACCAACCCTCATCAACCGAGGCGACACTTTGATGAGGACGAGATACGAAGTTTGGCTGAATCGGTTCGAGAGGTTGGACTGATCCAGCCAGTTGTCGTTCGACCAAACGGGGATTTCTATGAGCTCATTGCCGGGGAACGTCGGCTCAGGGCATGTCATGTAGCTGGGTTCGATGCGATTCCAGCTGTGATCGTCGAGGTCCCTGATACAGATCAGCAGATTATGGCATTGGTTGAGAATATCCATCGAAAGGATCTGTCAGCGGTGGAGGAGGCTGCCAGCCTTAAGGAAATCCTGGATCGAACAGGCTGGGGGCAATCTGAGTTGGCGCGTCGGATTGGCCGATCTCAGGCATCGGTAGCAAACAAGTTGCGTCTCCTCAAACTTGAGGAGGCGGTTCAGGCCATGATTATCGAAGGGCATCTGGGAGAACGTGCAGCCCGAGCATTGATTCGTCTCGCTCCTGCCCTTCAGATTGCTGCGGCAAAAAAGGCGGTGGAGCTGGATTACACGGCCAAGGAGGTGGAGCTTTTGGTGACCGACCTCTTGGCTGGGGGGGCTCTTGAACCCAATGGCACCGATACCTCGCGCCAGTTGGAAGGAATACTCATCCAGAAAGAGAAGACGCCGGAGCCTCTCCTTTCCCAGCCTATCGGCCCATCCCGCAACAATGCTCTGTCGTTCAGCGGTCCCGAGGGCCCTACGGGGGAGCTCCTACAGCAGCTGGCGAATCTGGTGGAGGTTCAGAGGAGGAAAGGTGTTCCCGTTGTCTGGAAGGTTCGGGAACTGGCCCAAAGTGAATTAATCGTGGAGATAGTGGTAGACCTGAAAAAACAGCTTCTCATGGAGGAAGGGCGTGTCGAGGATGAGAACCATGAACAGTCGTAATGTATCCAATGAACGCCTTTGGGAGGGGCGGTTGTTTTTCGTCGCCGTCGTTGTTTCCCTGGCGCTTCCGAACCTGATCTACTCCGGGCTCTATTTCTTTCAGACTCTCCACATTATGAAGTGGACCGTGGCCCTGTTCCCTGTTGCGTGTCTCTCTCTGATCACGGGATCGCTGGTGCTCTGGGCAGGCCCCGAGAGAGCTCGTTTTCGGATTGACATTTTTGGATGGGTTTGGTTCGCCCTTTTAATTTACGTGACGCTCCAGCCCCTGTGGATATCTGTTCGATCAGTTCCGACCTTTTATCGGGAGTGGTTTTTCTTCGCCTCTATGTGGGCTTTATACGTTTTGTGCCTCAATCGATTCAAGGATGTATGGTTGACACCCCTGCTATGGTTAGCGACGCTGAACGGAGCGGTCAACGTCGTGTTTGCTGAACTTCAGGTGGGCAACAATGTGGATGTTTTCGGCCCTCTCAAGCTCATACTTCCCACTCCGGGTAATTATATTGGCAACACAGGGCAGCAGAACATGTTGGGACTGTGGTTGGCTATAGTTGCCTTAGGGGCTGTCTTCATCTATCTCCGGCACGGATTGAAGGGTGCGGTGGGGTGGCGTCGTCTCGTTGCTCTGTCCAATCTGGGACTCCTCTCTGTCGCTCTCTGGGGACTGTGGAACAGCACGAGCCGGTCGGCGATCTTGTCGTTTATGGTCGGGGTTGCTCTTCTAGCTCTCCTTATTATTATGGGGCGAGATCGAGTGCGGCTTCGCCGTTTGGGACAATGTCTGGTTTTGCTGGTAGCTGTCCTGACTATTTCGGTTGTTTTGAACCAAGGGCGCTCTGGAGCCCTGCTATACAAGG
Source organism: Dethiosulfovibrio peptidovorans (assembly GCA_002748665.1). Taxonomy (NCBI): domain Bacteria; kingdom Thermotogati; phylum Synergistota; class Synergistia; order Synergistales; family Dethiosulfovibrionaceae; genus Dethiosulfovibrio; species Dethiosulfovibrio peptidovorans. The sequence continues at coordinate 124,016 of PDTB01000018.1, forward strand.
CGAAAGACCTCATCGAAAACGCTGACACTGTTGGAGGTCGGGAGGGTATCTGGAAGACGTCCTGGACGATGGCTCGTCAATACGGAGTTCGAGGTGTTGGACTCGGCCAGTATAAATGGCACTACCTTGAGTCTCAGGCTGAGGCGTTCCAGCGCTATCCCGATATGCGCTGGCAGTACACCAACTGGGCGCATAACGAGTATCTCCAGTGGCTCTGCGAATCAGGAGTCATAGGGTTTGTTGTTCTGATCGGACTGGGGATGTGGTGGCTTGTCTCCTTCTCTCGGTATATCCTAACTCACCGAGGAAAGCCCTTCGAGGATGGAGTGCTGTGGGGCGGGGCCTTTTCCTTTCTTATCTGGTTCGATGCCCTCTGGACGCGTCCCTTTCATCGGATTGAGGACGCCTTATGGGTATCCCTGGCATTTGCCGTGGTCAACCGGGAGATCTGGAAGTTGCAGGATAATCGACCGACTGTTTCGTTTCTGAGTAGCTCCTGGATCGTTCGGGGTGTGGGAGCGGGCATGGCGATAGCATCCCTGTTTGGGCTGATCTATTTGGGACAGGGGCTCAGAGGCGACGTGACTCTTCGTCGTGCTATGCAGGCTCGAACCGTTGCTGTTCAGCGGGGCCTTTTGGAGAAGGCCGAGAGCTCTCTTATGGTTCGTGATCTTGTGGAACGACAACTTGCCTACCATTACATATCCGTAGGCGAACTTGATCGGGATCCCCGAGCTCTGGCCCATGGGCTCTCTCGCCTGATGAAAACTTTCGACCAGGAACCCACTGCCGAGGATCTTCGCAAGCTTATGAATTGGGCCGGAAAACTGAAAAAGAGGGAGCTTCTGGAAAAGCTGGTTCTCTATCTCAAGCCGGGATCCTACACAATTAAAAGCCGTCCATGATGCGGCGCCGGCAACAGGGCTTCACTTTTGTCGAGATACTGGTAGTTGTGGCCTTAATTGGAGTCATGGCTACCTGTGCTTTGGCCCCTATGGCTCACATGGTTGGTCTCCTCAGAGATTCCCAATCATCCGCAGGAGAACGAGCAGCAGTGGACGATGTTTTCAGGCTTATCTGTCGTGATGTACGAAGTCAGCTGCTTCTCCCTGAACGAGCCTATCTGGCGGTTCGGCATCGCGACCTTTTCGGTGGCAATGCCGACGACCTGCTTGTGGTGGCATCGGGAAGCGTTCTCCAATCGTCGTTGGCACCTGGAGTGATGGTTTATGGCCTCCTTCGAGAGGACTCCCTGGGCATGAGGTCGGTCCTCCCTGGATTGTACCGCTGGGTCTTTCCCGGTAAGGGCATTGAGGATTTGGATTTAAAAGGGACATTCCCTTTGAAAAAGGCTGCTCTGGTCCTCCCGGGGGTGGAATCCTTTCGGGTAGAGGTCTTCGTCGAGAAGGATTGGGTCGATGAGTACTTGGGTGCCATGCCATTGGCTATCCGCATGACACTGGAACGGAGAGGAGAGACCTATGAGACGACGGACTGGTTTCCCATCCTTTGAGGATAAAGGAAGCCCTGGCTTTATCCTCCTCTCTGTCCTGTTGGTTTCCCTGTTTATGATGAGTGCTGCTGTGGGGTTCAGTTGGTTTGTTCGTGACCAGCTTCGTTCTCTAGAGCGAAGACGTGTAGAACTGGAGAGCCGGAATATTGCCTTTATGGCAGTGCGAAACGTCGTTCGGGGCCTGGCCATGGATACATCAAGCTATGACAGTAAGCATGAAAAATGGTTCGGTACTCACCTCATTCCCCTTGGTAATCGATATCTGCTCTCGGTAACAGTCTCGCCGTTGAACGACAAGCTTCCTTTGAGAGCTATCTTTCTTCCAGATGGGATGACCGTCCGAGGGGAAATGAAAGAGCCATGGGAGCTCTTATGGGAGGCCGTTGGACACCCCAAGATGGCTCTGCCTGCTTTAGATTTTATGGATTCGGACAAAAATCCCAGGGTCGGTGGGATTGAGAATGACTTTTTTGTGAACCATGTTCCTGGTGATCCTGGCGCATTTACCCTCTTTCCAGAGATCCCCCCGTCGGCGGTTACTGGTACCAAGGATCGTCCCGGACTTCGTGAGTATCTCACTCTCTGGTGTGGCCAGAAGGTAAACGTGAATACCGCGTCAGCTCAGGTTCTGGCTCTTCTGGATGGTATCGACGACGTGGTGGCTCAGGAGATCGTCGAGCGGCGTACAGAAACCCCTTTTACGAAACTATCGGAGGTGGCTGAACTTCCCGCTTTTTCTGGTTCTCTGGGACCGAGGTTGACCAACTCTCTGGGGACAACCAGCGATTATTTTCTAGTGATCCTCCAAGTCTCCGCTTTAGGTGGGGAGGGCAATAATCGCTCCTACAGAGTCGTAGTGACGAAGGAAACGATACAATCCTGGGAGGAACAATGATGAAGAACATTGGAGAAATCTGGCTGTACCGAAACGGCGAAGTCTCTCGGTTAGCTGAGGGAGATGGTTCCCTTTTTCGTCGTGGGAAGCCGTTTATGTTGGCCTCCTATCGAACTTTGTCGATTCGTCCCTTTGATTACTCGTTTGGTTCGGTCTCAGCCATTCGCGAGGCCCTGAAGATCCAGTATACATCCGTGGTCGGTAGTTGCGATGTAGAGGTATATCCGGTTGTAATCCGACGGGAGGACCGTCGATTTTCTGGTGCAGCCCTGGTGATCCCTAGTGAGGAACGAGCGCTGGTGGAGGATGGAGTTGCCACATACAGAGCATCGTCGATCTGGCCTTTGCCCTTTGCCTTGGTGGCTGAGATCCAGGGAAACGGGGCAGTCGTCTGTGTTGAGGACGATGGGATTATATCTGCTTTGTTTCTTCAGGGAGAGCCCGTTCTCTATCGCTGGCAGCCTCTGTCACGCCGTACTCCTGAGGAAGAACGGGAATGGCTTCTGTCGTACGGGGCGGAGGTCGGTGGAGAAGCCTTGGTTTCAGCGACGATACACGTTGCGGACGAGAAAGATCGTCTCGTTCGTGGGGTGACGGAGACCTTGGCTGCATTTCCGGTCTTGGGGAATTACAGCCTTTCTCGAAGAGGTTTGGACAGTACCTTGGTGCTTGAGGCGCTGAGTAAGGCTGTGCGTGGGTTCTCTCTCTGGCTTATCCTGGCTGGTCTGCTCCTCACTGGAGCAGGATTGATCAGAACCGAGTCGGAACGGAGAGAGCTCGAACGGATGCGAGTGGAGGCTGAGTCGATCTATCGGGAGACCTTCGGGCCTGGCACGATTCGAGACCCTCTCAGTCAGGCTAAGGGGATGCTTCAACGACTCTCAGACCGGCCTGAGCAGCCTGGTCTGGAGGATGCCTTAAGGCTTTTGGGCCGCTCCTGGACGATTTCAGAGCTTGGAAGCCTTCTGACCCTGGATTCGTTGAGATATGGATCCGATGGCGTAGAGCTTATCGGAACGGCAGGGGAGGTCTCGTCAGTTCAGGCCTTTCAAAAGAGCCTGAAGTCCGAGAGCAACTATGCGATTCGACTTGGTGACATCCAGCAGATCCCGGGGGGCGGTCTTCGATTTTCTATCGAAATGAGGTGGTCTCCTCAATGAAGCGCATATCCCTGCCCAGTCTCTCCTGCTTTTCTGGAGGCAACCTGAGGCCCCTTCTTCTTCTGGCTGTGGGAGTATTGTTTTTGGTCGTCGGATCCTCAGTTTGGTCGGGGCTCTCGGCCATGGAAGTCCGATCTCGTCTTCAACAGAGGCGTTTACAGGAACTTCTCCAGGTGATCAAAAGCTACAAATCCTTGCCAGGTAAAGAAGATCGGGCTGCTCCATCAGAAGACCCCATCGTCGTCGTCTCATCTCTGGTGGATTCGATGGGACTCAAGGATAACCTGGTCCAGCTTTCATCTTTGAGCAAGGGTTTGAGTGTCCAGCTCTCTCGACTGTATACGGGTAAGGCTCTGGATTTTCTTCGTGAACTGGAGAAACGAGGGTTGTCCGTGGACTCGGGCGAGCTTCGAGCCGTTCCTGATGGCGGAGAGCGTCGGCTCTCCATGAGTTTGATCGTGGTGGTGGCCCCATGAGACGATTTCGAGCTTTTCTTGCCATTGCGGTAGCGTTAATAACGGGCATCCTTGTCGGTATCCGTCTCTTTATCCCCTGGGCTCTGGGCGCTGAACTGGCCTTTCTTCAGGCATCGTCATATGCCTCGTCCTACGGTGCTGACCTTCAGGTTCTTCGGTTTGGGGACAGGGGAGTGATCCCGACCGTCACCATGAGAGGTCTCTCTCTGAACTCCTCAATGATGGGGAACCTTCGATGTGATGAGGTGGCAGTACGCCCTCTGATCATGGAGTCTGTTCTCCATTGGTCACCGACAGCCCAACTGACCGTTTCTCGAGGAGTTCTCGCGTTGCCCGGTGGAGTCGATCATCGTCTTGATGGAGCCATGACGTGTCTCCTCTCATCGGGAACGATCCTCCTCTCTGATGTCGCTCTTACAGGTGATCTTTCAGCTCAAGGCAGAGTCTCGATATCTCCAGAGCGGGGAAAAATTTTGGAGGCCGACATGGTCATCTCGGTTCCTGAAGACATGGATGGAGCCATGACCGTTCTGTCTCAGCTTTTTCCCATGAAACGCAGTCCCGACGGGACCTGGGCTTTAAGCAGAGAAGGAGGGAAGTGACGTGGCCATATTTACCAAAAAAGGCAGTGCGGCGTCGTTGCTGTCAGCTCTGGAAAAGCTCTTGCCTCTGGTTGGTGCCTTAATCGCTGGGGTCACCTTGGGGGCCTTGGCGGGAGCTTTAATTCAGATGCTGATATCTCCCGTCCTCCTTCAGGAGCGCATTCATCGGCTTGCTTTTATCGAAGCAGGAAACGCCACTGCTGAGAACCAGACGACCGACAGGGCACGAGAACTTGATCTTTTTTTACGTGCCGATCCGTTTCAAGTACCTCGGGGAGAGAAGATTTCTGTCGCTTCCAGTGATTTTCCGCAGGAAGAACGAGTGTTTAGTGTCGATGGGATTAAAGTCGTGGGATCTCTGCCTGGTGTTGCTGCGTGGCTGGACGAGTCGTCCACCGTATCTTTGATTCTTCTGGGACAGACGTATAAAGGTTTTCTATTGAAGGACATTTTGCCTTACAGCGTTGTTTTGAACAAGGACAACGTAAATTACGAGGTCTACATATCGTACAAAGATACGGGGGAAAAGGCCTCATCTGCTATAACCTCTGAACCTAAGCCATCGTACACCGGTGTAGTTGCTTCAGATCCCTCTTCTATGGTTCAGGCTGCTGGCGAAGATTCGGAAGGCGTTGTGGCTCGTGAGCTTGTAGACTCTCTGCTTATGAACCCCTTTGATGAACTAAAAAAGATCCGACTTATCCCCAAGTTCGTCGACGGCAAGCCTGTAGGCATCGAGGTTGCGAACATTACTGACGGAAGTGTCCTGAAGGAGCTGGGCGTTTCGAAAGGGGACGTGGTCAAAAGCGTCAACGGCGTGGTGATCAGAAATATGGGCGATGTTGCCAACGCAATTAATTCCCTGATGGGAGGATCCCGGTTCGAGGTCTCGGTAGGGCGGGGAGATCGGGAAATTATGCTAAACTATGTTGTCAAGTAGACGACAAGAGGGATTCACCCTGCTGGAAGTTTTGGTCGCTGTGGCCATTTTGGGTTTCGTCGCGGCCGGATCTCTTCGTCTTTCTTTGGCTGCAACGAAAACTCTGAAAGCTGTCCAAGCCGAGTCAGTGCTTTTGGATCGTGTTCAGGCCTTGGAGGTAGGACTCCTGACTCATACTGTTTCAGACAGCGGTGAGGATAATGGGTTGCGATGGGAGACCAGAGATCAATCATTATCACTGATGGGTGGTCTATGGCGTCTGACTTTTCGCCGTTTGGAGGCCTCGTTGGATGGCCGAGTTATAACATTGTACATTCCCTAGAGGAGGATGCATCGTGGCTGTAAAGAAAACAGTAATGCTTATCATGGCACTCATCCTATGTGTCACCGTCCCCTCCGTTTGGGCTCAGCCTGTCGACCAAAGCTTGAAGAATGATCAGGACGAACAGAACCTTATTGAGGCTGCTAAGGCCATGCGCCAGGCTGGGCGTGTGCAGTTTAACTTTACGAACCTGGATGTGGTCAAGTTTCTCCGCTTTATGTCAGAACTTCTTCAGAAAAACGTTATAATTTCACCAAAAATATCTGGGTCTGTAACAGTTATGTCTCCCAGAGAAGTCTCTCTTCATGAGGCTAAGAAGATCATGCTGACCACTTTGGCGCTAAACGGTCTTTCCCTTCAGGATATGGGGGATTATTATAAAGTTGTTCAAGGAGGGACTTCTCAAGAGAACTCGGCCCAGCGGGGTAAGGTGGGGCCTGGGTTGGGAGATCAGTTCGTCAATCAAGTTGTTCCTCTTGATTTCATCACCCCAGCTGAGGCCCATCGGGCTCTGCAGCAGGCGGCAGGAAACTTGGTGAAAGTGCTTCCTCTGGCGGAGGATAACGGCGTCCTTCTTTCGGGCCAGGCCGTAGATGTTCAGAGAATGGTCAACCTGGCACGGGCGCTGGATGTTCCTGATGGTATTCGCAGGACTGTAGTAATTCCTGTCGAAAACGCTATGCCGGACCTTCTGGCCCAGCATCTGGCGAATCTGGCCAAGGACCCCGTAGGCCCATTCAGAGGACTTGTGGCCATCTCAGATTCATCGAGTCGGAACCTTATTTTAGTGGGGGATCGAGGGGTACTGGAGAAGGCCAAGAAAGTCGTGGCACAGATCGATGTTCCTCCGGTCTCAGGGGAGTTCCACGTCTATCGACTCAACAACGCTGATGCAGAGGCGGTGGCCAAACAACTGAGCCAAATCCTCGCCGTTGCTGGTCGGCTCCAGCCTGGTGCCAAAGGGGCTTTGCCCACGACAGTTGTTCCCGATATACCAACGAATAGCTTGGTTTTTGCTGCTCCGGAGCACCAGTATGCCAGCCTTTTGAATATCATCAAGCAGCTGGATACCCAGCCCAAACAGGTCATGGTTCGGGGACTTATCGCTGAGGTCAATCTGACTAACCTGAAAAACGCCGGTATTGACTGGGCAACCTGGGGTGGTCAGATCTCGGGTAACGCTGTTTACGCGGCTAATGCCGCTCTCGGAGGGTCCTCGGGTGTGCCCGCTACCTTTGTTGACTGGTTCAAGGATCTGAGCAAAAAAGAGGAGTGGCAGTGGGTCACCGACCCGAACAACCCGAACAAGCAGATTCGAGAGAAGGTGACGAACTACTCGGGGAACGCCTTGATCTTTGCATATGTCCAGTTGTTGCGCAAGTACGACGCCATCAACGTCCTTTCCATGCCCAGACTCATGTGTACCGACAACAAGGAAAGTTCTCTGTTGGTGGGGCAGGTTATTCCTCAGATGAAGGCCTCTACCGCAGAGGTAAACAACCCCAGCGCTGTGCAGAATAGCTACGAGTATAAGGATACGGGGCTTAAACTCAAGATCACTCCCCACATCAGGAGCGGCAACTTGGTCGCTTTGGATATTGAACAGAGCACTGAAGATGTCTTGAGCGCCATGACCAGTACGACTCCCGTAACAGCTAAGCGCGAGATCAAAACCTCGGTTCAGGTTCGTAACGGTGAGACCATCGTTTTGGGTGGTCTGGTAAAGGAGGCTGAAAAAAGTCTTCGCCATAGGGTACCTCTGCTGTCCTATATCCCCTTGGTAGGTGAGTTGTTCAAGAGCTCGGTTAAACAAAGAGAAAAAATTGAGCTCATGGTTTTCTTGACCCCCTACATCCTTGAGACCCCTGAAAAGGCTGCCCAGATGAGCGAGGCTATATCCGTATCTCAGGATCATGGCCTCAGTCGCTCTGAGATCGAGATCAACCGTCGATTCCATCAGATGTACAAAAAGGCGGTGAGAAGCCAGAATGACTAAGGAGGCTCCTCAGACATCCCAATCGGAGGGACTCCCTTCAGCGTCGGCTATCGCTGACATCCTGCCTGATACGGTGAGCTTGGATGGCCTTCGGGCCGACGGAATTCTTCCTATTAGGTGGGAGCATGACCTGCTCATCGTCGCCGTTCCGTCTCTGGATCGGTATGACAGGGCTCAGGCTTTGGGATATGCTTTGGGAGCCGTGGTGGACGTGGAGATATTTGAGGTCTCGGCTATTGTCCAGAGACTTAACGAACTCTATGACCTCAAGAGTGGCATGGCCGACGATGCGGTGAGAGACATGGAGGGCATCGACGACGTTGATGCCTTGGCTCGGGAGGATGTCCTGAGCGACTCGGTGGACGTCCCGGTTATTCGTTTGGTCAACGGTCTCTTCGTGGACGCCATGAAGCAACGGGCTACTGATATTCACGTTGAGCCCTATGAGGATTCGGTTGTGGTCCGATTTCGGACAGACGGAGTTCTGCGGGATCGGCTGACCCTTCCTCGGAGCCACCAAGCTCCTCTGGTGAGCCGGCTCAAGGTTATGGCCAGGATGGACATCGCCGAACACATGACTCCTCAGGATGGTCGTATTGGCATCACTGTAGGCGGTCGGGCTGTAGACATTCGGGTTAACTCCATCCCGACCCAGCATGGCGAGAGAATAGCTCTTCGGCTTCTGGATAAAGGAAGCGGCGTTCTTACCCTGAGGGAGCTGGGAATGGACGATAGAGAGCTCGGTCTCATGGAGCGTATCATATCCAATCCCTACGGAATGATCCTCTTCACGGGACCTACGGGCTCAGGTAAGTCAACCAGTCTCTATGCTATTCTTCAGGAACTAGCCAAGCCGTCGGTGAACGTAATCACCGTGGAGGACCCGGTAGAGTACGACCTCCCCGGTGTAGCCCAGATCCAGGTGAACGAAAAGGCTGGGATGACCTTTGCCTCGGCCCTTCGATCTATCCTTCGGCAGGATCCCGACATCGTCATGATCGGAGAGATGAGGGATTTCGATACGGCTCATATTGGAGTTCAGGCCTCCTTGACGGGGCATCTGGTGCTCTCTACCCTTCATACCAACGACTCAATCAGTGCGGTAGCTCGTTTGGTGGATATGGAGGTGGAGCCCTATCTGGTGGCGGGATCTCTGGTAGGGGTCATCGCTCAGAGGCTGGTTCGGCGGCTCTGTCCCTACTGTCGGCGCTCCGTTGATGTCCCGTCTATGCTGAGACGCCAGGGTGTGAACCACGCTTGGGGGGCTGAAGGGTGTCCTCAGTGTGCAGGGACCGGCTACCGAGGTCGGGTCGGTATCTATGAGCAGCTCCTCATGGACGATGGACTCAAGGAAGCTGTTGCTCGAAACGCCTCGGCTCGAGAGATGCGAGATCTGGCCAAGCCCCAGGGTTTCAGAACTCTTTGGGAAATAGGACTGTCCTTGGTCGATCAGGGTACGACCTCTCCTGAAGAATTGATCCGTGTTGCCGGGGAATCGTAAATGCCTGCCTATCGATATAGTGCTTATGATCCGAAAGGGGCTCTCAAAAAAGGCAGAATAGATGCCCCTGGGAGTCAACAGGCCGCTGAAGCCTTGGCAGTGCAGGGGCTGGTGGTGGTCGAGATGGCCGAGGAAGAGGTCTCAGTAGGGAAAAAATACAGTAAACTTTTGTCCTTAGAGGATCATGAAAATTTCTGCCGATCCCTGTCCACGTATCTGAGAGCAGGACTCCCCCTGATCGAGGTCTTGAGACTTTTGGAAAAACAGGGAGGAAAGCATCTGGGGCTTCTCTACGGATCTCTTCGGCAAGCTGTGGAAGGGGGGCGTCGTCTTTCGGCCGCTCTTCGGGAGACCAGGTGTTTCGACGAAAACCTCTGTTGCATGCTGGAATCGGGCGAACGGGGAGGCACATTGGATCAGGTTTTGAAACAGGCTGTGGGGCTTTTCTCCATGCAGGCGTCCTTGAGACGCCGCCTCCAGAACGCCATGACCTACCCTATCATCATGATGGTCGTGGGCCTGGGTGTGGTGGCTTTCCTTATGGCCTACGTGGTTCCCAAGGTGGCCGTTCTCTTCTCCGATATGGGGCAAGCTCTGCCTCTACCGACTCGCATCCTCATGGCTGTTTCGAGGGGAGTGCGATTTCTGGGTGTTCCGGCGCTTTTGAGCATATTAGTGTTGTTTGTTCTGGTCAAGACGGGACGAATACACCTTCGGCTTCCCTTTTTTCAGGGTATTCGGGAGAATCTCATCCTTTCGTTGGTGGTGTCCAACCAGGCGTCGCTCCTTCGATCGGGGATCCCTCTAGTTCAGGCGCTTCGTATGAGTGCTGTGCTCGATCCTCAGAAGGATCGATGGCTTTCTGTTGCTGATCAGATTAAGGGAGGCCTTCGATTCGAGAAGGCTCTCGAAAAAGACGGAAGTTTCGATGAGGATCTCGTCTACTTCATACGAGTAGGGGAGGTCGGTGGTGATCTCCCAGGATCGTTAGAGCATGTGGCCGAGGTTCGATGGGACCGGGCCAAGTCGAGTATGGATCGGATGACGCACCTGATCGAGCCGGCTATGGTACTGTTTCTCGGGGCAGTCGTGGGTTTCGTCGTTGTGGCGATCCTGCTGCCTATTTTCGATATCTCCAGTTTTGTTCGATAATGGGTTTTGATGATTATCAACCTTCAAGGAGGATGTATAGTGAAAAAACGTAGTGGATTTACCCTTGTAGAAATTTTGGTAGTAGTGGTCATCATCGGACTCTTGGCCACTTTGGTGGCTCCCAGGGTCATCGGTAGGGGTGAAGAGGCTAAAAGGACCGCCACGGAGGTGCAGATCAGGGAAATCGAGCAAGCTCTCGATATGTATAAACTCGATAACGGTATGTATCCTACCACGGAGCAAGGACTGGAGGCCCTGATCACCAAGCCGACGACCTCCCCAGAGCCTCGTCGTTGGAGGAATGAGGGCTATATGAAAAAGCTCCCTCTCGATCCTTGGGGCAAGGCTTTTATATATCGTCAGCCTGGTGATCACGGCGAGTTCGATCTTTTTTCCTGTGGGCCTGATGGCGAAGAAGGCGGAGAGGCTGACGGCAAGGATATCGCAAACTGGGATTAAGATGATCGGGCGGCGTCGGGGATTTACCCTTTTTGAGATCCTGCTGGTTGTAGTTCTCGTGGGGTTTTTGGCAGCTATCTCTGTGGCCAGGCTGGCCCCTCAGGATCCCGATCCTCTGGTGTCTTTGAATCGATATCTGGCTCAGGCCCGGTCGATTGCTCTGGACGGCGGGCCCTTGTTCCTCTCGGTACAGGAGGGGGCTTTGTCCCTCTCGGATGCCTCCGGGAACCCCGTCCCCATAGGTACTCACCTGCCACAGGGTGAATGGCACCTGTTTCCAGAGAGGTTGATCTTTTTCAGGGACGGGAGCTGTTCGCCTGGGACGGTGAAACTCGATGGTGGTTGGGGGCGTGATTCATTTCTTCTGGCCGTGACCGGTCACGTCTATCAGGTTCGGTGATTTCCCGTCGAGATGGCGGCCACGTTAGCCTTCCCAAATGTGATTGCATAAAGAAAAACGGGGCGTCCCTGAACGGATCAGGAGGCGCCCCAGATCTCTTCTCCTACCTGCCTGCTGTTCCCTCAAAAATACCAGCGGAACGCTTAGGAGCAGGCAGGGTGATCATATCCAACGGGGCACTTACTGCCTGTCACGTTTACCCAGCGCCTCGTCAATCGCTTAAATGAACGATCGAAGGCCGAGATACGGGAGCTCAATCCAGAATGAAGAACGATCAGCACAACGTGGTAGATGGTACCCAAATTTGTCGTTCATCTTTGTTGTGTGGTTCATCAGGCAGAGATCTCTAATCCGTCGTGAAAAGATCCCTGTATCGTGGGTATGGCCACAGATCGCCGGCCACCAGAAGCTCAGCAGAATCACTCATTCCTCGGATGGAGGCCATGAGAGGCAATACGTTCTCGGTGATGTCTCTTGCTTTATCCAGTAGCCCTGAGTAGCTTCTCCGTCGTCGCAGGTTGTCTAGTTTTTGAACGCTGAGGATCAGGCCGTTCTTCAGTGTGACAAGTTCCTGAAGAGCTTTTGTCCAAGGGGTGGAGCTCTCGATCAGATTTTCTGGAAGAGCTCTCAGGGCGTTGCTTTCAAGCGTGATCTGCCGTGTAATGGCCGGTAGAACGCCCTCGCGGATCATCGCTGCCAGGATTCCCATCTCCACGTCCACTGCCTTGACGTACTGTTCTATCCTGATTTCGTGATATGCCTCCATCTCCCTCTCGCTCATGATATTCAACTCTGCCATAAGAGCTTTGTTCTCAGGTACCAGGTACTGATCCAGCGCCTCTGGAGTGGATTCGGCCACGGTCAGCCCACGTTTTCTAGCTTCCTTGAGCCAATCCAGAGAATAGGCATTTCCCTCGAATCGGATGGAACGGCTTTCGGCAGCTCCATGGCGTATGGCTTCCAGGGCTGCGTCCGAGATCTCCATGCCGTCGGCGGTGCGCCGTTCTATCATGTCGCTTATTTCCTGCATTCCCTTACTCCAGACTGCCAGAAGAACTGTCAGAGGGCCGGCCAGGGCTTGAGGAGCTCCCACGGGTCGAAACTCGAACTTGTTTCCTGTGAAAGCGATGGGAGAGGTCCGATTGCGGTCGGCATTATCGGCCAGGACCGACGGCAGACGGTTTAAACCAAGGTCCAGAATTGATTGTGACGGCAGTTGATCGGGAAGTCCGCTTTCAATCCCTTCCAATATCTGTGTGAGAAGCTCGCCCAGATAGATGCTCATGATAGCCGGCGGAGCCTCGTTTCCTCCCAATCTGTGCATGTTCCCTGGTGAGGCGATGGAGGCTCGGAGGAGGCCATCGTATCGGGCTGCGCCCAGGAGAAAGGCGGAGAGAAATGTCAGGAACTGTATATTTCTTCGCTGATTTGACGATGGTTTCAGAAGGTTTCGTCCTTCGCTGTCCCGGAGGGATACGTTTAAGTGTTTGCCACTGCCGTTGACGCCAGCAAAGGGCTTTTCGTGGAGAAGCAGCCGAAATCCGTGTCGAAGAGCCATCTTGCGCATAGTTTCCATGAGAATATGATTCTGATCGCATCCCAGGTTCCCCTCGCTGACGTCTGGTGCGAACTCGAACTGACAGGGTGCGACTTCGTTATGTCGTGCTTTGAGTACCTGCCCCAGTCGATACATATCCCTCTCCACATCCTCCATATAGGCCAGAATTCTTGGGTGAATGGCCCCAAGATAATGAGCCTCTACGGTCTGTTCCAGGGGAGATGCTGCTCCAATCAACGTCCTGCCACAGGCCAACAGGTCTGGGCGCTTCCTCGCTTTTTCCTCGTCCACAAGAAAGTATTCCTGTTCTGCTCCCACGGTCACATCCACTGACCGTACGCTTCTGTTTCCGAAGAGTTTGAGAAGGCGCATGGCCTCTTTCCCTATAACATCGATGGATTTCAGGAGGGGCGTCTTCATGTCCAGGGGGGTGCCGTCGTATGAGATGAAGACCGAGGGAATACAGAGAGTTCCCCCCTTGGGGCTTTTGACTATAAATGCGGGGCTTGAGGGATCCCATGTGCTGTATCCTCGAGCTTCGAAAGTAGATCTGATACCGCCCGACGGGAACGATGAGGCATCGGGTTCGCTTCGGACAAGCTCCATACCGTTGAAAGCATCCAATGGAGTCCCTGATTCGTCGGTGGTCAAGAAGGCCACGTGTTTTTCTGCTGTAGCCTCGGTTCGGGGCAAAAACCAGTGGGTGTAGTGGGTTGCTCCCTTGGAGACGGCCCATTCTTTCATGGCTGTGGCGACGAAATCGGCCACGGAAAGATCCAGTTTCTGTCCTCCTTCGATGGCTGTATCGAGTTTTCTGTAGATCTCGTCGGGGAGTCTCTCTTTCATTATTTTCCTATCGAAGACATTCACTTTAAAAATTTCCCTGGGTCTCGTCGTAGCCATAGTATTGCCACCTCTTCTCTCTATTTTGGAAAAAGATAGTTGTTTATATCATCGATTGCCTGTTTTTGCAATTATTATGGCTGTTTTTTTGTTTTTTTAAGTGACATCAGGTGCGAATTTTTGATTTTAAGCTATTTTCGCATGTTTATTTTTTGTGGGGGCATGGAATAGGGTGAGCAGAGAGTGGGGCTCTGAGGTACAATGAATGATGATGTTTTGTGCATGTGAGGAGGAAGTCTGTTGATTTCAGGACGTCAGATGGTCTACCGCTTGTCGGTCACTGTGGTGTTAATTGTCGTTGTCTCTCTGTATGGGATGTGGTGGTGGCATACGTCCGTTGGGGTCCCTGAGATGGCTACGGCGAGGCCGATGTTTCTCCGTCAAGACGTTCCGGTGCGAGCTCTCCTTCTCTGGAGGGAGGAGCTTGTTCGGGCTAGGGTCAAAGGCGCGGTCCACTATACGTATGGTTCAACGCCTGTATTGGTAGGGAAGGGCGATCTAGTGGCCACTGTTTTGAAAAGCGGAAAAAACATCCCGGTGTATGCATCTCGAAAAGGCTATTTTGTCCCTGGACTGGATGGTCTCGAGGGGAGATGGCGATACTCGTCTCTGTGGCCCGGTTCGGCGTCACTACCCGAGATTTCACCGATCATCTGGTTCTCCGACCTCATGGAGTGTCGCTCGGATCGGATTATCGGCAAACTGATTCCTCAACCTCAGACTTTGCGGTGTATTCTCTATTCTTCTTTGACGGATTCACTTCAGTCGGATATACAGGGGGGGGCGGTGGAGATTCGTCTGAATCCTCTGGATGCGCCCTATCAAGGGAACGTCAGGGTTGCTCAGGAGTTTGGTCCGACCGTGAAGCTTTACCTGAACGTGCCGTTTTTTCCCGTCGATATGGTGCAGAGTCGAGAAGTCGTTCTTTATGTCAACCAGGGGGAGGCTCGGGGCGTGGAGATTCCCGAGTCATCGGTGGTGATCCGCGATGGGAAACAGGGTGTATTCGTAGTAAGAAGGGACAGGGCTTCTTTTCACGTTGTTCAGGGAGTGCCAATGGATGGGGGGAATTTTTTCGTCGAGGCTGGATTAAACCCCGGGAGTCTTGTATTATTGAATGGAACGGCTGCACGAGAAGGGAGGGTCCGTCTGTGGTAGACTTTGAAGGACAGCGAGCTCGAATAGAAACTGCCTTGGGGCGGATTGCCGAAGCTGCCCGGCGTTCAGGTCGCTCTCCGAAGGATGTTCGTCTCATCGGGGTCACGAAGACTCACTCTGTGGATCAGATTCTTCCGGCAGCTCAAACTGGTCTTCTGTTAGCTTTTGGGGAAAATCGGGTTCAGGAGGCTGAAGGCAAGATTGAGCTATGGCCTGACGATGTACCCATGGCATGGCACCTTATCGGTCATCTTCAACGCAACAAAGCTAAAAAAGCGGTAGCTCTTTTTGATATGATTCATACGCTGGACAGTCTGCGTCTCGCTGAGGCCGTCGATCGTCTTCTCTTGGAAGCGAAAAAAACGGCGTATCCGGTCCTCATTGAGGTGAATACCTCGGGCGAGGTGTCGAAGCATGGCGTCTCTGAGGACGATGCTATCTCTCTAACAGAGGCCGTACTCTCTCGGTGTTTATCTCTGGATGTGAGAGGCTTTATGACGGTGGGGCCCCTCTCAGACGATAAATCGGCTGTTGCGCGGGCCTTTGCTGCTTTGCGAAAGATACGGGATCGGGCGGTCGTTGCGATGGGACGTCCCTTCCCCGAACTATCGATGGGGATGAGCGGAGATTACGAACTGGCGGTCGAGGAAGGGAGCACCATCGTACGGTTGGGGGCAGCTCTTTTCGGCGAACGGGAACGGAGGCACGAGAAGATATGTTGAATCGGCTTTTTGAACTTTTAGGAATGTCCGATGACTACGACGATGAAATCGTGGTCACATCTCACAAAGAAGGAGAGAGTAAGACTGGAGAATCCCTTCAGGATCTTTCCCAGAGTGAGAGGATGCAGCGGGTGATGAGTCCCCTTCCTACCAAGGCTGAAGTTGTTTTATGTCGAGGGGGCGCCTGTGCCGAGCTGAAAGACGAGCTTATCAGCGCTGTGCGTCAGGGACGCTTGGTTCTTGTGGATCTTCAGGGTGTGGATCTGGACGAAGGCAATGCCTTCCTTTCGGGGCTTCATGAGGTGACCGCTGCTTCTCATGGGGCTTTGCTTCGGGTGTCTCGGACGGCCTTTTTGGCCACGCCGGTGAAGACTGCCTGTGAAGAGTGGGTTATAGGCGATCTGCCGGACTCTCAGGAGGTTCCTGGTGTCTAGTCTTGTAACGGTATTGGATATTGAGAGTATCACCTTTTCCAAGGCTCTTCGGGGGTATCAGCCTGAGGAGGTAGAGGCGTTCCTGGACAGGGTGGCCGATACTCTTCAATATGTGGCCGAGCGTCAATCAACTTTGGAGCAGGAGATTCATCGGCTTCAGGAAAAACTTGGTGAGTATGATACCCTTAAGGAATCTCTCCAAGAGGCTCTTCTGATGGCACAGCGCAGCTCGGAGGAGCGGGTTGGTTCGGCCAAGAAGGAGGCCGATGCCATCGTGGCTGAAGCCAAAAGTCGGGCCGAGGGCCTGATTGCTGAGGCCCGTAACGCCAAGGAGGACATCCTGCGCGAGTATGGTGATGCCAGAAAAAACAGGGCCATGTTCTTGGCAGATTTCCGGTCGCTTCTGGCTCGTTTTGCGAGTTTGGTCGATGATTCAGAGCGGAAGGACGAGGAGGGATTCCCCTGATCGACCTGGAAAGGTCCATCCATTCCCTTAGTGGAGTGGGTCCCGTTCGAGGGGCTCGGCTCGAGAAGCTGGGTGTTCGAACAATTGGGGACCTGCTCTTTTTTTTCCCACGTCGATATGAGGATCGTCGGAAACTGACCGCCTTGAAAGACCTGTGTCCCGATAGCACAGCAGGCTCCGTGGCCACGGTGGTCTCCGTTGAGAATCTCATTTCTGGTCGAAAAAAAATGCCCCTGACCCGGGCCATGCTCAGCGACGGTCTTTCTCTGGCTTCTGCTCTATGGTTTAACAGAAAGGGACTGGATCGGCTTCTCTCCTCTGGAACCTCGGTAGCTCTTTTCGGACGAGTGTCTGTTGATCGAAACCTTCTTCAATTCGTCGCTCCTGAGTTTGAGATCCTCGAGAATGGTCAGGTTCCGAGGATCGTTGGTACTATCGTCCCCGTCTATCCTCTCACGGCAGGTTTAACCGATCAATGGTTGAGAAGCGTGGTGGCCCGATTGCTGGAGGGGGATCTTGACCTGTTTGATCCTCTCCCTTTGGATTTTAAAAAGGATCTTGAGTTGGCGGCGTTGGAGGATTCGGTTCGAGAGATGCATCGTCCCTCGTCTCCTGACGCTTGGAGGACGGCTCGGCGGCGTCTGGCATTTGACGAACTTTTCGCTCTCCAGGTTGGGCTTGCCCTTCGGCGTCGACGATTCTCTCAGAGACGAGGTGCCCCGTTTCTGCCTCCCAACGGGGTTCTTCGGAGACGGATTGAAGACGAGCTTCCCTTCGATCTCACTGAGGACCAGCGGTCTGTTCTGTCTGAGATTGCGGAGGACCTGTCTTCTGACGTCCCAATGAATCGTTTGCTCCAGGGAGATGTGGGTTCAGGCAAGACCGTGGTGGCTCTCCTGTCCATGCTTCAGGCGGTTGATGCCGGGTATCAGGCGGCCTTTATGGCGCCTACCTCCATCCTTGCCCAACAACATGGCTTGCGTCTGGAGACCATGCTGGCTCCGATGGGTGTGTCGGTCGTTACCCTTACGGGAGGAAGCGGTTCCCGTCGAGAAGAACTTCTGGAGGCCATCGCCCGTGGTGATGCCCATATCGTCGTTGGAACCCATGCCCTGATCCAAGAGGACGTGAGATTTGCCCGTCTGGGGTTGGTCGTTATCGACGAACAGCATCGATTTGGCGTCCTCCAGCGGGGTTCTTTGGGAAAGAAGGGGCTGGATCCTCACGTTCTGGTCATGACGGCGACCCCTATCCCCCGAACGCTTGCGATGTCCGTTTACGGAGATCTGGCTGTGTCCGTGATCCGATCCATGCCTTTGGGGCGAATGCCAGTGAAAACCCGATGGATCGCTTCTCACAGACAGGACGACCTCTACGGATTTATGGCTAGAGAGATGGATAAGGGGCATCGGATTTTCTGGGTATGCCCCATCATTGAGGAAAGCGAACACCTGGATGTTCGTCCTCTGGATGAACGGTATCAATCGTTGACATCCAGGTTCGGAGATCGGGTAGGGATGCTCCACGGTCGAATGACGTCGAACGATCGCTTCCAGGCGCTGGAAGCCTTTGCGTCGGGAAAGAGGCCTCTTCTGGCATCCACCACTGTGATTGAGGTAGGGGTCGATGTTCCGGAGGCCACGGTTATGGTTATCGAAAACGCTGAGCGCTTCGGTCTCTCCCAACTTCATCAGCTTCGGGGTCGAGTGGGGCGAGGTGACGTTCAGTCCTGGTGTTTCCTGCTTGGTTCTCCTGGGACGTCCAGGGGAAGCAAGCGGCTCGATGCCCTTTGCTCCTCCTCCGATGGATTTGCCATAGCCGAGGCTGACCTCGCTATTCGAGGACCAGGTGAGATATGTGGCGTTCGTCAGCACGGAGTTACCGATTTTCAGGTGGCCGACCTGGTTCGGGACGTTGAGCTTCTGGTGCTGGCTAGAAAACGCGCTTTTCAGCTGATTCAGGAGGATCCGAACCTTAAGGCAATGCCAGCCTTGGGGGAGTTGGTCTACCGGCGATATGGCGAAAAACTGAATCTGGCGGCGACCCCATGACGAGCGCAGACATCGAGACCTACCTTCAAAGGCTCCTGGTCCGAGGGG
Organism: Dethiosulfovibrio peptidovorans; assembly: GCA_002748665.1. Lineage (NCBI taxonomy): Bacteria > Thermotogati > Synergistota > Synergistia > Synergistales > Dethiosulfovibrionaceae > Dethiosulfovibrio > Dethiosulfovibrio peptidovorans. Next base: position 142,772 of record PDTB01000018.1, read on the forward strand.
CGTATACCCGTCGAGAACTGGAACGGAAGTTAGAGCGTCGAGGCTGCCCTGTCGAGGTCGTTTGTGCGCTTCTGGATACCTATGAGTCCCTCGGGCTGGTGAACGATGATGCCTATGCAGTCCTCTTTGTGGAGGGGCACCCCGAATGGTCCCGCCGAAGGCTTCAGGATGATATGCGGGCCAGGGGGCTTTCAGTGGATGTAATTAAGCGGGCTATGGATGATATCGTCGTCGATGACGACGATCGTGCTATGGGCCTTGCTATGGAGTGGTTTGACAGAGGGTTGAGCGTCCGTCAGATTGCTGGGCGATTGGAACGCCGGGGATTTCGTCGATCCTCCGTTCTGGCTTCTTTGGATCAGATTGATCGTCCTCAGGAAGTCTCTCGTAGGAACGAGTGAAATTTTCAGTTGGTTAATGTGATTGTCGTCATCTCCTGAAATCATGTCATCCGCTTCTTCTGAGGCTACGGAACTGGAGAGCTCTCGCTTGAGCATGGATGTGGCATTGATGCAACAGAGCTTCGAGATGCCGAGTTCTGGTGTGGTCTGTGAGGTTGTTGTGTCCGACTCCATCGGTGTGGATGCTGTGAGGCATTCGATATCGGCTTGGGGAAACATTTTGAGGAGGGGCTTGCTATGCCGGATTGCCCAGAAACACATAAGGATTTGTTATGACAGATTCGGGTCCTGTGAATCAAGACGGATGGAATGCTAATGGAGGAAGGGGATCGAAAGGACTCGTTTTCTTCAGCTCTGCGATCTGGAGCAAGTTTTTAGGATTGGGGGTGCTTCTGCCTGGATTTTTATTTGCTGTCTTGGAGGCATCGTGGGCGGGGAATCCCATTCCTGTGGAAAGGGGAAACATTGAGTCTTTTGGTGACGGCCGGTTGGCCAGGATCCTGGAAATCGCATCGCGGAGCAACCCCAATATCGCCGCAGCCGTGGAGAAGATTGTCCAGGCCCGAGAGGATGTCTGCAGTGCAGCGGCAGTGATGAGGCCGAATGTTGGCATCGGGGCCTCGGCCCGGTATGAAACTGACAGGAATACCTTTAACGCCTCGTTGAACCTTATCCAGACCCTTTATGCTGGAGGCAGCCTGAAGGCAAACCGCCGTGCGGCGAAACTGGCACTCTCAGCCGTAGAGTCGGAGAGTGCCAGAACGTATCAGGAGATTTTGAACGAGGTGAGAGTCCGCTATTACGATTGCCTGAGGGCGAAAGCGAAGATTAGGGTTGCGGACGAGGCGTTGATGCTTGCCGAAGAGCACAAGCGTCATGCCGAGAAGCTTTTTAGGCGAGGGATGATCCCGAGAGGAGACGTCCTTCGTGTGGATGTGTCCATCCATCAGGGCAAGATCGAGCTGGTCTCTGCGAGGAGCGAATTTGAGGTGAACTGGGCTGCGCTGGAACATGCAGTGGGCTCGACATTGGCAAAGGACGAAATTCTTGGAGCTCCAGGTATGGAGGATGAATCGGTGTTGCCGGACAGCTTCGAGTCCAGAGACATCGTCGGTATGGCTCTGACTCAGCGTCCGGAATTGAGGGCCTACCGTTTTTACGGGGAACGTGCCGCTCAGCTTACCAAGGCCGCCTCTGGGCAGCTGCGGCCTAAAGTCACGTTATCGGGACGCCTGAACTCGGATCGTGACGACCGCTCCTGGGCCGATGATCGGTGGTATGTCCAGATCGAGGCGCAATGGGCGCTGTACGATGGGGGGAAAGGAGCTTCGGCTGTCCGCAAGGCGAAGGCGGCAGCGCGAGAGCTGTTGTATGTTCTGGAGGACCTCTCGTCTCGAGTCAAGCAGGAGGCGATTCAAGCGGGGATAAGGCTGCGTTCGGCTCATGAACGTCTGGATTTGACCAGAAAACAGATGGCGACGGCGCAGGAGGATTATCGAATGGCTTTCCGTCGTTACGAGGCCAGGCTCGGTTCGAACATTGACGTTCTGGACGCGAAGCGAGCTCTGATCCAGAGTCGCATCGAATATGTCGATGCGGTATACGATATCGCCACGGCCCGGTCCAATCTTATTTGGACAACGGGCGATGATCTGCCGCCGGAGTCGCTTTTCCGTAGCGACAGGGAACGGAAAACCTCTGAACTTGGTTCTGTTTCGGATGTAGTTTTTTAGAGGTGCCCTCATATGAAAGCGTTTTACTTGCATACTTCCGACATTGTTGAAGATGCCTCTCGTCATCTGCGATCCCAAAGGCGATCCTCATCCGGCCAACGTCTTCGGTGACGTAGTGACGCCAGAAGGGCTGACATTTAGCAGCAACGGTCCAACTAAGCTTGTTCCATGTTTTTCAGCGAACGGACCTCCTCCAAAGTC